>VBCZ01000415.1 GCA_005889025.1 Betaproteobacteria bacterium | reverse complement strand
GTATCGTTTGTGTTCGGCCAGGCGGGTTCCTCGGCCTTGTCCATGGAAGACTTCCTGGGCACCGTGCGGCCTGACACACGCGCCAGCAGCGCGACACCTCCCCGCCCTAGGGGCGCCGCGACTGGAACATCGACAGCCACGCCCGCCCGGCCTTCCAGTTCCGGCAAATAGCGACTGGAAGGCGCTGCCCCCGCAAAAGCGCAACGTCGCCCGCGTGCGATAGACCTGGCCGATTCTCACGGGCTTGTCGGTCAGCGTCCCACGCCCGCGCGTGAAGATCGTCGGTGCAAATCAGTTCGCCGCCGATGGCCTCGAGATCGTTTCTCCTGAAAAATATTCATGCGCTTTTTTTCGGAGGAGAACATGAGCGACGACAGGAGCAAGCGCGGCAGTGTGGACCGCAGCCGCATCAGTCTGGATGAAGACTACGAAGTGCGCGATTGGACCGAAACCCTGGGTGTGACCAGCGACGAGCTGATTGCCGCGGTTCACGCGGTCGGAAATTCCGCGGATAAAGTCAAAGCGTATCTGCGCGACAGAAAACACGAATAACGCGCAATCCGAAATCTGCGCGCGCTGCCGGAGGTAGGTCGCCTAAAAAAGAACGCCGCTCAAAAAGCGGCGTTCTGCTGTTCGCAACTCCCTTTAGTGATTCTGGTGGGCGATCGCGTCGTCCAGGCAGCTTTCGCGAGCCTGGTCATTCTGCGCCATCGCGCATTGCCGGAGCTCGCGGCGAAAACTATTGTCCGCGGAAGACGACGCATGACTGGGGGCGCGAGATTTGACGCGCTGGTGCATCTGCGACGACGCCGCCACAGGCGGTGATGCTTCCTGACCCGTCGCAGCGCCACGTTCCGCCGACTGAGCGGGCAACCGATCGTTGGATCGCGGGGCGGTCACGTTGGTATTAGCCGAAGGATCCACCGTCTGGTCGGCGGAAGTTCCGCGTTCGGCGGAGCGCGCCGGTATCCTGTCATTTGGTGCCGGCGAGGCCTGCGATTGCGTCGCAGCGTCTGCGCTGGGCGCGTTGATTCCGGCCGCATTGTCCAAGCTCGTGTCGCCCGTCGATTGAGCGCTGGCGGCGCTTATCATCAACGCCACGCTCGCGCCCATGAGTAGTCTGCAATAGTCATGGCTCATGGCTGTTCTCCGAAAGATGGTTTGAAGCCATCGGCCGGGGCAGGACCCCTGGCGAGGCTTGATCGACTATCGGCCATCCCGGTGCGCCTGGCCATCGGTGCCATTCCGATTTTGATGTAGGACAGGCGCGAGCGATGGATCCCCTCAAACGACGCGGTTGAACCACGACACCGAAAGCAGCCCGGCAGCGAGCAAAAGGATGGTCGCCGCGCCGATCGCCAGCGCGCCGATCTCGGTTTCCTTGCGCTCCAATACGAAACGAGCGTTCAAGCGTTGATAGATCTTGGCCAGTTCGGCTCCATCGGCCGCGTGGAAATACTCGCCGCGCGTCGCCTCCGCGATGGCCTTCAGCGTCGATTCGTCGAACGCCATATACATCGAGTATCCATCCATGTCCGCGACACCGCCGCCGGGCATCCCGAATCCGACGGTGAAAATGCGGACTCCGTGGTCCGCGGCCATTTTCGCCGCTTCGAGCGAGTCCGGCCCGGTTGTTCGCCGGCCATCGGTAAGAAGGATGATCGCCGACGACGCATTGGAGCCAGCCGCCACCGGCGTGAAGGGTTTTTTCTCCGGCTCGCGGCTGCGTTCGATCGGCACTCCCTTTGCGCGAGAACCCGACATGTTCGCCGGAAACAGCAGCGACTCGAGGTCGATTCCTTCATCCGGGAAAAGCGTGGCCAGTGCAACGATGATGCCGCTGCCTATGGCCGTGTGCCGCTGCAGCTCGAAGCGGTCGATGGCGGCGATAAGATCGTCCCGATTATGCGTAGGGGGCTGCACCACCGATGCCGTGCCGGCGAATGTGACAATGCCAACACGCACATCGGCCGGTTGCTCCTGCACGAACGCCTTCGCGGCCGACTGGGCGGCGGCTATGCGGCTGGGCTTGACGTCGGATGCGCGCATGCTGAGCGACACATCCATCAGAAGGATGGTGGTGCGTTGGTCGGACGGCAGCGTGACGACCGCGGTCGGACGCGCAATCGCCAGGATGGCCGCGATCATCGCAATCAGGAAGAGCAGCGGCGGGACATGGCGGCGGATGCGTTGCCCAGGCCCCAAAGCGTCCTTGACGAGACCCAGATTGGCGTATCTGAGGGCGACTTTTTTTTGCCGTTTCAGCGCCCAGAGATAGGCGGCAACCAGGGCGGGCGCAAACAGGAGCAGCCACAGCATTTCGGGCCAGGCAAAGGTCATGATTTACTGCTTTCGGCCGGATCAACGATAACTATACTCTTCCCCGCTGCCGCGGCCGCGTTCCTCATTTATCATGATCAGCCGGGCGCTTCGCAAAGTCCAAGACGCGCGGCAGGGTTGACAGACGATGCCAGACCGAAATACCAAACTGCGTCCCGCCACGATCGCTGCCCAGGGCACGGGTCGGGTCGCCGCACCGTACCGTGAGATCGTTCCGCCGATCCACGTGTCGACTACTTACGAGCGCGGCGCGGATGGCGCGTATCCCGGAGGGCGCGTCTATTCGCGCGCCGACAATCCCAGCTACGATCAAGCCGAAGCGTTGATTGCCTCCTTGGAAGGCGCTGCTGCCGCCATGTTGTTTGCCTCCGGACAGGCCGCCGCCGCAGCGCTGTTTCAGTCTCTCACTCCCGGCGATGCGGTGCTCGCTCCGCGCAGCATGTATTGGGCCTTGCGCAAATGGTTGCTCGAATATGCCTCGCCGTGGGGCCTCGCAGTCGAGTTCTACGAGAACTCTTCGATCGATGATCTCGCCCAGAAGGCGCGCACGGCCCGGCCGCGCCTGATCTGGATAGAAACGCCGGCGAATCCCACCTGGGACATCACCGACATCGCCGCCGCAACCGAGATTGCCCGCGAAACGGGCGCGACGGTTGCCGTCGATTCGACCTCGGCGACGCCGGTGCTGACGCACCCCATCGAGCTGGGCGCGCACATCGTGATGCACTCGGCGACCAAGTATCTCAACGGCCATTCCGACGTCATCGCGGGTGCGCTTGCCACCGTGCACGACGACGAGCTATGGCAGCGGATCCGCTATGTGCGCGGCGGAGGCGGCGCCGTCCTGGGACCGTTCGAGACATGGTTGCTGTTGCGTGGCATGCGAACGCTGCATTTGCGCGTGGCCGCGGCCTGCGCCAACGCGCAGGCGATCGCGGAATATTTCCATGGCCATTCCGAATTGACACATGTGCTCTATCCCGGCCTGGCGTCGCATCCCGGCCACGCAGTCGCAGCCAGGCAGATGCGCGGCGGCTTCGGCGGCATGATGTCGCTGCGCCTGCGCGGCGGCGAGGACGCCGCGAAGGCGTTTGCCGCCAGGCTCCAGGTGTTCAAACGCGCGACCTCGCTGGGATCGGTGGAAAGCCTTGCCGAGCATCGCGCGAGCGTCGAAGGCCCGGGGACAACATGCCCCGCCGATCTGGTGAGGCTATCGATCGGCATCGAGCATGTCGACGACCTCATCGGCGACATAGAGCAGGCGCTCTCGTAAACGCGTTTTCGCGGCGCCTTGGTCTCGAACGCGCGCAGTCGGCGAGGGACGCTCGGGAGACGCCGATTACCTCGACTTTGGCGTCAGATTCGTTCCTGTTCACTCGTTGGAGGATCCTCATGGTCGCTCATCGCCTGGTCTTGCTCGCGCTTCTGCTCCTGCCGCCGTCCGCCGCTTGGCCGCAGTCTCGCGACGCCGCCGTCCCATACTATCCCGATGCTGTGTGGCAGCAGAAGACGCCGTCGGAAGCGGGCGTCGACCCCCGGCTCCTGAAGGACGCGATCGCCTTTGCCATCTCGGGAGAGACCAAGGCGCCGCGCGATCTGAAGCTCAATCATTACCAGACATTCGGGCGAGAGCCTTTTGGGTATGCCATCGGGCCGATCAAGGACCGCGGCGACCCCACCGGCATCATCATTTACAAAGGCTACGTCGTTGCCGAATGGGGCGAGCCGCTGCGTGTGGACATGACGCATAGCGTGACCAAGAGCTTCCTGTCCAGCGTTGTCGGCGTTGCCTTCGACAAAGGCATGATCAGGAGCATCCACGACACGGTTCGAGAGTACGTGCCGCCCGTGCTGGTGTACAACCCCCTCGCCGCGGGCAACAAATCCGACAGTCTCGGTACATCCGATTTCCTGTATCTGTTCGAGACCCCGCACAACCGCACCATCACCTGGGATCATTTGCTGCGCCAGGTCAGCGACTGGGAAGGCACGCTATGGGGCAAACCCGACTGGGCCGATAGACCGGGCGACGTTCCGGCGGAATGGACCACCCGGCCGCGAAACAAGGCAGGCAGCGTCTACAAGTACAACGACACGCGCGTCAACGTGCTGGCGCTTGCCGCGCTCAATGTCTGGCGGCGGCCGCTGCCTCAAGTGCTGAAGGAAAATATCATGGATCCCATCGGCGCCTCGAATACGTGGCGCTGGTACGGCTACGAGAATTCCTGGATCGTGCTCGACGGCAACGTCGTGCAGTCGGTGACAGGCGGCGGGCACTGGGGCGGCGGAATGTATATCCATGCGTATGACATGGCGCGCTTCGGCTACCTCACGCTGCGCCACGGCAAATGGAAAGACCGCAAACTCATTTCGAATCAATGGATGGACTGGGCGCAGACGCCCACCCCGGCGCAACCGACCTACGGCTTCATGAACTGGTTTCTCAACACCGACAGGAAATACCTCCCAAGTGCGCCGGCCAGCGCGTTCGTTCACATCGGCAACGGCACCAACATGATCTATGTCGATCGCGACCACGACTTGGTAGCGGTAGTGCGATGGATAGACGGCAAGGCGATGGACGGGTTCGTCCAACGGCTTATCTCCGCGGTGGAAAGAAAATAGGCAGCTCAATCGAGGTGAACAGCGACCGCGCTCGAATATGGCAACCCAAGCGAGTGGCAAGCCTGGCGGAGCCGAACGGACAAGGAATCGAGCACCGTTGGATTGATCGGGCGTACTCGGGGTATCGAGCCTCTGCGTTCATGTCACGGTGCATGACCTCCCGATAGTTACTATAATCACCTCTGATTTTCTATCGCGGACTGAACAACATCCGGGCCGCGTCGGTTCGCTACATCGGTGGAGCCAATGACATTCCGCGCCTGGTGCATCCGTACGGTTTTTGCGACCGCGGTCGCCGCGTCGGCACCGCTTGTGCTTGCCGCCGACTCCTGCGAACAGCCCTACGGCTGTGCGGCCAAAAGGTGCCGCATCGACGCTGAAATCGCCCGAGCCAAAGCCAAGGGCGATGCCCGAGCGCTCGCTCGCCTCGAGCGTGCGCGTGGAGAAATGATCCATTGCAGCGATGATGGGCTCAAGCAGAAGCGCAAGGTCGCGCTGGAGCAGGCGCAGCGCCGGATCGAGCGAAGCGAGGCCGAGCTGGAGAAGGCTCAAGCCACGGGCAATGCCAAAAAGATCAAGAATGCCCAGCGCAGGCTCGACAGCGCACGCCACGCGCTCGCCGAGATACAGAACTCGCCGCTTTAGTTTCCTGTTCGACTGCGCAAGCCCGGATCAGTAGATCTCCGGCATCGGTATGGGCTGCGCTTCGGGCTTGCACACGCCGCACCATAGCGCGTCCGCCACCACCACCGCTTTCGGCGTATTGTTCGCGCCGACAAAAATCGTCGCGATGTACGGCAAACGTTTCTCGGCGTGATCCTTGCACGTGGCCCTTCCGCAAAAGCGGCAGACCCCGCAGGCGTCGTTATCGTCGAAAAAACACTTCACCGTTTGACCCTCCCATGAATGCGGCGCTGTTCGACAGTTTATTCTTTCACTTAAAGAGCCGCCGTTCGACAGTCTATTCTTTCATCTTCTGCGCGAATCCCTGCATCGCCTTCGCGACCCGCTATTCCTCGCCGTCCGTTGCCAGCGCTGCGGCCCGCACTTGTGTATCGAGCTCGGCTTGAATTCGCGCATACAGGCTTGTGCCCGTCGAATCGTATACGGCGAGCCTGGTGGTAAGCGCATTCCAGAGATTCGCCCCAGGCGTCTCGAGTGTTGTCAGGGTCTGTTCGAGGCGCGCCCATAGCGACCACCTGGTTTTGGGCATGATCGAACGCACGTATGACATGACATACAAGCCGACTTCATGTCGCTGCTGTTGTAGATGCCGCTTCGATCTTCCGTATCAGGCCCTGCTTCATCGCCAGTTGCGCCGCGAGGAACAAGACGCTCGCGACCTGTTCGCGCTTGATTTCGCCAAAACGCCTCTCGACCGGCGCAAGCAGGTCTCCCAAATCGTCGATGCGCTGGACCAGCATGGCCTCGCCCTTCGACACGCCCGCCCGCACACCAAGCGACTTGCGCAGCCGGTTGCGCTCACGGCGCAATCCCCACAGGATGGCTGTCGCGGCGAGCACTAGCGCGGTAAAGGCGATACCGGCGAGCGCCACGTAAGCTGCTTGTCCGAAGGCAAAGTTGTGGAACGCGGTATTGTTAAAGGCCGAGTGCAGAGCGATAGCAACGGTCAGGCCAACGGTCCAGGCAAGCAGCGGATGATTCACGCGCCCGAGCGGAAACCCGGCGACGGCCATGCCGACGATCGCCGTCGTGCTGCCATGCAGTACCGACGCTGCAAAGGCGCGCAACGTGCTGACGATCAATCCGGTGTCCATATCCACGCGGCTCAAATAGAGCATGTTCTCTGCAATGGCGAACCCAACCCCCGAAGCGAAGCCATAGACTGCTCCATCGACGAAAAACGTGGTGTCGGCGCGGCGAATAAGATAGAGAAGAACCAGCGATTTGAAGATTTCTTCGACAAAGGGCGCGGTGTGGGTCACCACGAATGCCTTTCCCAGGACCAGCGCCATCGGATGGCTGACGAGGTAGGAGAGCTCGGTAGAGACGGCTCCCCAAGCCAGCGCGAGCAGTATCAGTCTGACGCGGTGCGTCTCGAAGAAATTTAGCCACTTGACCAGGTAGAGGAAGAGCAGCGGAATG
>VBCZ01000416.1 GCA_005889025.1 Betaproteobacteria bacterium | reverse complement strand
GATCGATGTCGATCTGAATCGCCGCAACGCCGACCTTCGGCACGGTCCAAACGTGCGTGGTCATGCCGCCCGCCTCGGTGCCGATGAAGAAGACGAGATCCGCCATGGCGACGACGCGATTCGCGCTCTCGCGCGAATAGGTGCCGACCACACCGACCGACAGGGGATGCGAGCCGTTGATTGAATCCTTACCGTTCAATGATGTGGCCACCGGAATCTGTAGCTTCTCGGCGAGTGCGACGAGCTCGTGCGCCGCACCCGACGCGCGCACGCCGCCGCCGGCGACGATGACGGGCTGCAGCGCTTCCTTCAGGAGCATCAGGGCCGCGCGCACGCTCGCGGCATCGGGTTCAGGGCGAAACGGCGGCACCTGCGCAAACCGCGACTCGCAGAAAGGCTCCATGTCGGCCTCTTCCTGGTCGATCTGGCCCTCGTTGCCGCGAAACTGCAAATGCACCGGGCCCGGCGCGCCGCTGACTGCGGCGCGAAACGCCTGCCGCACCATGTCGGGGATGCGCTCCACCGCATCGACCGTCGCGTTCCACTTGGTCACCGTCTCGAAGGCCGGCACATCATCGACTTCCTGATAGACCTTGCGAAACTTCGTCTTCGGATCGCGTCCACCGGTGAACGCGATCACCGGCGAATGCGCGAGCCATGCGTCGCGCAAGCCCGCGGCGAGATTGAGCGCGCCCACGACCTGCGCCATGCACACGCCGGGCCGACCCGAAGCGCGCGCGTAGCCATCGGCCATGTACGCGGCCGCCTTCTCGCCGTGTGTGTGAAGCCGCTTGATCTTCGTCCGGTGTTCCATCTCTGCAAAGGTTCGGCGCAGCACCGCGGGCACCATGAACACGTGCGACACGCCATAGCCCTGCAACATCTCCGCAAGCGCCTGCGCGCCTGTCATCCTGGCCATGGCAGGCAATCCCTTATTTGATCGCGAGCGGATTCGTGGGCGAGCCGACCGCTCCGGTGATCGGAAGCGACGGCGCGACGAAGAGGAATTCGTAAGTACCGTCGGCGGCGCAGTCCTCGGCCAGGTCCTTCACGTAGAAGATCTCGCCCATGGTCATGCCGATGATCGGGATGGTGATCCAGTGCCAGGGCTGATTGATGCCGGGCTCCGTCTCGTTTGGGCGCACCTCACAGCCCCAGGTGTCGCTCGCGAGCGCGGCCAGCTGCGTGCGCTGGATCCAATCCAGCGTCTCGAATGCAAAGCCCGGCGCGTCGCCGCCGGGATAACCATCCCAGCTGCCGGCCTCGAGCTTGGTCTCCATCTGTCCCGTGCGAACCACGACGAAGTCGCCGCGCTTCACTACTACACCCTGCTTTTCTGCAGTGACGTCGAGATCGGCGCAGGTGATGCCATAGCCATCCTCGAGGACTTCTCTGCCGAGCGCGCGCGGCACGTCGAGGAAGACACCGCGGCCGACCATCTTAGTCTTGGTTTTCTCGATCCCGCACTTCTGGGCGCCGGCGGAGGTCACTTCGCGGCAATCGTATCCGTTCCACATGAAGTTCTCGAAGAAGACGTGGCCGAGACCGTCCCATTGGGTGCCGCATTGCAGCGGCATCACCACCATATCGTCGGCGGCGCGGATGCCGCGATGATCGAGCACACCCGAGTAGGCATCCGTTCCTGTGCGCAGCATGGTGTGCACGGGATTGACGCGGCCCAGCGACGGATACTTGCTTTTCGCGCCCTGGGGACCGTGCTGGTCGAAATTGAGCGCGAGCGAAATGACCTTCCCCTTGCGCACGAGCCGGGCGGCCGCGACTATGTCTGCGGGCGACGTGTGATTGAGCGTGCCGATCTCGTCTTCGCGTCCCCACCGACCCCAGTTCTTGTATTTCTCGGCTGCGTCGGCCAGGTCCTTGCGGGTGAGCTTGCGTGCAGCCATCGCCTTCCTCCCTCTTGTCTGAGTACTGCGTAATCGCCCCGATTAAAGCCCCGCCCGGGTTTTCCCTTTCACCGCGCGGTTCACCACGTTCACCGGCCATTCCCCCGAAAGCACACGGCGGACTTCGCTGGGTGCTCCTGCCTGTAGGCCGACCAAGGCCTGCTCGCTGTACCACGCGACGTGCGGTGTGATGATGACGTTCTCGCGTCCACGCAGCGGGTGCGGATCGGGCAGCGGCTCCGAGTCCGTCGTGTCGAGCGCGCAGCCGGCGATTTTTTTTGCGTCGAGCGCGCGGCGGAGCGCATCGGTATCCACGATCGGTCCGCGAGAGCAATTGATGAGGAAGGCACTTGGCTTCATGTGCGATAGGGCGTCGTCGTTGATCATCTTCCGCGTCTCTCCCGTCAGCGGAGGGTGGAGCGAGACGAAGTCTGACTCTTGCAGCAGCTCGTGAAATTCCATCTTCTTGCCGGGAATGTCGGGTCCCTCCTGCACAAAGGGATCGGCAAAGAGAATGCGCATGCCGAAGGCTGCCGCGCGCACCGCCACCTGCCGGGCAATGTTGCCAAAACCAACGAGACCCAGCGTCCGGCCTGAGAGACGGAACATGGGCTTCCCTGGAGGAAGCTCCCAGCGGCCGCCGCGTACGAGCCGGTCATACACGGCGATTTTGCGGGCACACGCTAGCAGCAGCGCCATGGTGTGCTCTGCCACTTCCTCGATACAGTAGGTCGGGTTGTTGGTGACGATAATGCCGGCTTGCGTGGCAGCGTCGAGGTCGATGGTGTCGACGCCGATGCCGTAGCGAGCGATGATCCTGCACTTGGGCATGCGCGCCATCACTTCCGCCGTGATAGGCCCGGCGTACGTGTTGAGCAGCGCGTCGCAGTCTTGCGCCTGCGCCAGAAACTCGTCGGGTTTTTTCGTCTGAAGGGGCACCAGCTCGGCAAGCCCATCCAGTATCTTCCTCTCGACGTCCAACGATTCCCAGACGTAGTCGGTCAAGACCACTTTCGCCTTTCCACCCATGCGGACCCCTTGCTTTAGCGCGGCAGTGCCGGCAGGTCGCTGAAATACTCCGGATTTGTCTTCTCGACGTCCGCGAGATATGACGATGCAAACTGCTCCGGGATGCTGAGCCGGGCCGCGCCTTTGAGCGTGTTCTTGAGAACGTCATCCTCGGCGGCCTCGAATGCCTGCATGACGGCCTTGGAGACGCGCGGATCGTAGCTGATGTGCTGGATCGCTTTCTTGCCGACGGCGACGTCCAGGCCCGGCACCCATTTGGCGAAGATCTCGACAGCTTCGTCGCGATGCTGTCGCGTGTATTGCGAAGCCTCCGCCAGACCGGCGACGAAATTGCGGACGACTTCCGGGCTGCTCTGAAGCGTGGGTTCGTGCGCCGTGGCGACCATGATGTACGAGAGATAGCCACCGCCGCGAACGACGGTGTAGGACTCC
>VBCZ01000414.1 GCA_005889025.1 Betaproteobacteria bacterium | reverse complement strand
CCCGAGTTCGTCAACCGCATCGACGAGATCGTGGTGTTTCACGCGCTGTCGGAAAACGAAATCTCGCAGATCGCGAGAATCCAGCTCCGCAGCCTCGAGGCGCGCCTTGCCAAGCTCGACATCCGACTCGACGTTTCGCCCGAGGCGCTGGAGGCCATTGCCAAGGTCGGGTTCGATCCGATCTACGGTGCGCGGCCGCTCAAGCGCGCCATCCAGCAGGAGATGGAGAACCCGCTGGCGCGGGAGATTCTTGCGGGCAATTTCGTCGCCGGCGATACCGTCCATGTCGCCGAGAAAAACCGCAAGATGACGTTTTCCAAGCGATAGTCGGATCGACCGCTTCGCGCGGCGCAGCGGTCTGCCCTGTCTCAGTAATACGGGACGACGCGACGTGCCCTGCCTGTCCGCCAGCGCGCGCGAGCGCGGGCCGCGAGACGCTCGAGCCAGGCCCCCGCGCGCTCGAGTGCAGTTTCGGAAGCGAGCAGGCGGAACCGCGAATCTTCCTCAGCGACGATGACCGTCCGCCCGGTACGGTCGATCTCGAAACGCATGTCCTTGACGAGGACGATGTCGCGCGGATCGCGCTCCAACGTTATCCAGAGGCAGCCGCTTTCGACCACGATGACCGTGCCCTCGCGGTTGTCGAGGACCAGCGTTCCCCGCCGCGGAAGATAAGCGCGCTTTGCTCGAAGCGGCGCCACGCCAAGCTTGTCGCGGTTGCGAGGCCTGGCCGCCGACGCGGCGATTGAGAGTTTCACTCCAAGTGTTTCGCACGTCATGGTGTTTCTCCTGGTAATGCGTACAATGCATGCATGTGCCGGCCCAAAGTCGCTTGCAAATCCGGCTGCATGAGAGCAAATTATCTGGCGGGAACAGCGGAGGGACAAACGAATTCCACGCATCGGTGGCATGAGGAAACGGAATGCATGAATTGGGCGCGCCGGTAAGCCGGCTGCCGTCGCTCGACTTGCTCAAGGGTTTCGACGCGGCCGCGCGACACTTGAGCTTCACGCGTGGCGCCGAGGACCTTTTTCTGACGCAATCGGCGCTCTCGCGCCAGATTCAGACGCTCGAAGAGCAGCTCGGCGTGGCGCTTTTCGAGCGCAGGCACCGCGAGCTGCGACTGACTGACGCCGGGCAGATCCTGCACACCTGCGCCAAGAATGTGCTCGACGAGCTCGCCCACGCCGTCGCCAAAATCAGGCGCGAGCAATCGACGCAGCCCCTCACCGTGTCGACCAATCAGCCCTTCGCGGCGATGTGGCTGATTCCACGCCTTTCGCAGTTTCGCGAGCTGCATCCGGATGTGGACGTTTTCATCTCGGCCGACAATCGCATCGTCGATCTCGAGCGGGAGCGCATCGACCTCGCGGTGCGATACTGCACCGAGGCGATGGCGCCTCCTGGCTCGCCGCGCCTATTCGGCGAGCGTCTGGTACCCGTGTGCAGCCCGTCGCTCGCTGCGGACCGCGAGCGGCCTCTGAAACGTCCGGAAGATCTCGCGCGTCACACTCTGCTGCACATCGATGACGAGCGTGGACGATTTCCGTGGCTCAACTGGTCGGTGTGGCTGGCGGCGATCGGCATACGGGATCTGGAGCCCGCCGGATCGCTGCGCTTCAATCACTTCGATCAGGTCATGCAGGCCGCGCTGGGCGGCCAGGGCGTTGCGCTGGGGCGCGTACCCTTGATCGACAGTCTGCTGCGCGAACGCAGGCTGGTCGCGCCGTTTCGCGACAAATACGCGACGAGCCGGGCCTACTTGAGGTCGAAGCGCCGGCGGCAGGCAAGAGCCGCGCCAAGCCATCGCCGCGAGCCCGGCCGCGGTGAGCGCGGCGCATGATCACGATGCGGCGTCGGCTTGGGTTGCGCGTTTCGCTTCGCTGGTAAGCGCCGGAGGACGCGTGGTCGACCTCGCGTGCGGCCGCGGCCGGCACGCGCGCTTTTTCGCTGCGCGCGGCTGTCAGGTCGTGGCGATCGATCGCGACACTGCGGCGCTTGCGGCGATCCGCGGCATCGAAGGCGTCACGCCTATTGTCGCCGATCTCGAATCCGCTCCCTGGCCGGCTGATATCGGCCCCTTCGATGCGATCATCGTAACGAATTATCTTCACCGCGCGTTGTTTGCGAACATCCTTGGCGCGCTGACCGAGGACGGCATCCTCATATATGAAACCTTCGCACGCGGTAACGAGCGATACGGCAAACCGTCCAACCCCGACTACCTCCTGGCGCCCGGCGAATTGCTCGCGCAGATCGGGGCGACGCTGACCGTCATCGCGTTCGAGCAGGGCATGTCCGGAGGCGCCACGCCGTCGGTGATACAGCGCATCGCCGCGGTCGGCCCCGCCAGGGCGTGGCCGCCGCCGCTCCCGCCCTGAGGGCATCGGGGCGCAGGGCGGGATGGCGAAACGCAGATTGGGCACCGGCCGGAGTTCATCCCTTCGTCAAGATCAGGGCAGGCTTCGAGCGAAGTCGAAGGGCGGGGCGACGAGTCGTGGCGTGGATCTAAAGTCGATGCTCACCGGAAGTTTTGTGGCAATCGCGACGCCGATGCAATCAGGCGGCGCGCTCGATCTCCCCGCCCTTCGCAAGTTGATCGATCTGCATGTCGCCAACGGCACCGCGGGTGTCGTCATCGTCGGCACCACGGGGGAGTCGCCGACGGTCGATGTCGAGGAGCATCGCGTTCTCATCCGGTCCGCGGTAGAGTACGCCAACGGCCGCATATCGGTGATCGCGGGCACGGGTGCCAACTCGACGGCCGAAGCCATCGAGCTTAGCGAATACGCGCGGCAGGTCGGCGCGAACTTCGGGCTCTCGGTCGTTCCGTATTACAACAAGCCCTCGCAGGAAGGGTTGTATCGGCATTTTCGGACGATCGCCGAGAAGGTCGACTTGCCGCTTATCCTGTACAACGTGCCTGGGCGAACCGTTGCCGATCTCGGCAACGACACCGTGCTTCGGCTGGCGCAGCTTCCCGGCGTCGTCGGCATCAAGGACGCAACATCGGATCTGGTGCGCCACGTCGATTTGATCCGCCGTCTGCCGAAGGACAAGAAGTTCGCGCTGTTGTCGGGAAACGACGATACCGCGCTCGCGTACATCCTGCTCGGGGGGCACGGCGTGATATCGGTAACGGCCAACGTTGCGCCTCGCGCCATGGCAGACCTGTGTGCCGCGGCGCTGGGCGGGCGGATCGAGGAGGCGCGCGCGATCAACGCGCGGCTCATGCCGCTGCATATCAAACTGTTTGTCGAAGCCAACCCGATCCCGGTGAAGTGGGCGCTCGCTGAAATGGGGCTGATCGCTCCCGAGTTGCGGCTGCCGCTGACACCGCTCGCGACGCAGTATCACGATGTCGTGCGTTCGGCGTTGCGCGAAGC
>VBCZ01000070.1:4793-29215 GCA_005889025.1 Betaproteobacteria bacterium | reverse complement strand
TCCGGGCCCCGGTCACGCCGGACTTGTCCCCCATGACTTCGTCGAGCGTATGGTCCCATAGGATGCGGACGTTGCCCCCGTGGCTCGTCTTGGCCTTTAACTTGTCGACCAGGATGGCCTCGGCTCGAAACTTGTTGCGGCGGTGGATGACCGAGACGTTCTTGGCGATATGCGACATGTACAGCGCTTCCTCAACGGCGGTGTTGCCGCCCCCGACCACCGCGACATCCTGCCCCTTGTAGAAGAATCCATCGCAGGTCGCGCACGCCGAGACCCCCTTGCCCATGTACGCCGTTTCCGAATCCAATCCCAGATATTTCGCCGACGCACCCGTTGCGATGATCAGCGCGTCGCAGGTGTATTCGCCGATATCCCCGACCAGGCGAAACGGGCGCTCGCCCAGCCTGGCTGTGTGGATGTGATCGAAAATGATCTCGGTCTCGAAACGCTCCGCGTGCTTTTGGAAACGGGCCATGAGGTCCGGTCCCTGAACGCCATCGGCGTCCGCCGGCCAGTTGTCGACATCGGTGGTGGTCATCAACTGTCCGCCTTGCGCCAGCCCGGTGACAAGCACCGGTTTCAGGTTCGCCCGCGCAGCGTATACTGCGGCGGTGAATCCGGCCGGGCCGGAGCCCAGAATCAGCAAACGGGCGTGCTTGGCGGTCATGAAAAGATCAGCTCGGGATTGGGTCCTGCGGACAAGAGCGGTCCGATTCTAACCGATGTGAGGCAGCTTCCCGGAAAGCCAAGCCGGGACGTCTGCAGGCATCCGGCACCAGTATAATGCATAGCATCAGCTCCGCCTTGCAATTACATGATCCTTAAAAGGAAACCGGCCCGGGTCGTGCGTCGCACTCCGCCCAAGACGCCGCGACTTTCGCCGCGTCTGGTCGCGCTGGTGCGAGAGTCGTGGTGGTTGCTGATCGTTGCCGCGTTCACCTACCTTGCGCTCATCCTCGCGACTTATCACAAGACCGATCCCGCCTGGTCTTTTTCGGGTACCGGCGAGGCGATAAGCAACAAGGGGGGCATGATCGGTGCCTGGCTTGCGGACCTTCTGCTTTATCTTTTCGGGGTCTCTGCGTGGTGGTGGGTCTTTGCCGGTCTGGTGTTGATCGTCGGCGGCTACAGATATTTGACGCGCGAGATTGCCGCCAACGAACGCCATCATGTCTGGTTGGCGATACCGGGGTTCACCCTTGTTCTCCTTGCCAGCGCAGCGCTCGAGGCGCTCAGGCTCTATCGTTTACCGGCGACGCTGCCCAATGTGCCCGGCGGGGCGCTAGGTGACTTGCTCGGACGCGGCCTGGTGCGAGCGCTGGGCTTCAACGGCGCGACGCTGTTCCTGATCGCGCTGTTTGCCGTGGGCTGGTCGCTGTTCACCGGGATGTCGTGGCTCAAGCTCATGGAAAGGATAGGCTCGGCGGTCGAAGGTCTGTTCACGACGATCGGTCGGCGGCGCGAGCGGCGCCGCGACCGAGAGATCGGCGAGGCCGCGCTGGAGAAGCGCGAGCAGTTCGTCGAGGCTGCACGCGAGATCAGCGAAGATCACGAGCCGGTGGTGGTGATGCCGCCAAGCTTCGACGTGCCCAAGTCCGAGCGCGTGGTCAAGGAAAAGCAGAAGCCGCTTTTCAAGGACATGCCCGACTCGCTTTTGCCGCCGCTTGCACTGCTCGAGGATGCACACTCATCGCAGGAAGTGGTCAGCGCCGAGACGCTTGAATACACGTCGCGGCTGATCGAGCGCAAGCTCGCCGATTTTGGCGTCGCCGTCAAAGTTCTCGCCGCGTATCCCGGGCCGGTGATCACGCGCTTCGAAATCGAGCCCGCCATCGGCGTCAAAGGTGCGCAGATCGTCAACCTCATGAAGGACCTGGCGCGCGCATTATCGGTGGTCAGCATTCGCGTGGTCGAAACGATTCCAGGCAAGTCGTGCATGGGACTGGAACTGCCGAATACAAGGCGCCAGATCGTGCGGCTGATCGAGCTCCTTTCTTCGACGGCCTATAACGACTTGCCCAGTCCGTTGTCGCTGGCGCTCGGCAAGGATATCGCCGGCAAGCCCGTGATCGTCGATCTCGCGCGCATGCCTCATCTGCTGGTTGCGGGCACGACCGGGTCGGGCAAGTCCGTTGCGTTGAATGCCATGATTCTGTCGCTGGTTTACAAAGCCGAGCCGCGGCAGGTGCGGATGATCCTGATCGATCCGAAGATGCTGGAACTTTCGGTCTATGAGGGCATCCCTCACTTGCTCGCGCCGGTCGTCACCGATGTCAAGCTGGCCGCCAACGCGCTCAACTGGGGTGTGGGCGAGATGGAGCGGCGTTACCGGCTGATGTCGACGCTGGGCGTTCGCAATCTGTGCGGCTACAACGCGCGCGTTTCCGAAGCAAAAAAATCAGGCAGGCCCTTGCCCAATCCCTTCTCACTGACGCCGGACCATCCGGATCGTCATCGTCATCGACGAGCTGGCCGACCTGATGATGGTCACCGGCAAGAAAATCGAGGAGCTGATTGCGCGCATAGCGCAGAAAGCGCGCGCATCCGGTATTCATCTCATTCTGGCGACGCAGCGTCCTTCGGTCGACGTCATCACCGGGCTCATCAAGGCAAACATTCCGTCGCGCATCGCGTTCCAGGTCGCCAGCAAGGTCGATTCCCGGACAATCCTCGACCAGATGGGGGCCGAAACGCTCCTGGGCCAGGGCGACATGCTTTATCTGCCGCCGGGCACCGGCCACCCGCAGCGGGTGCATGGCGCGTTCGTGTCCGATGCCGAGGTTCATCGCATTGTCGAGCATCTGAAGGCGCAGGGAGGGCCGCAATATCTCGACGGGATTCTCGATGGGGGAGCCAACGGCGCCGGTGACGAAGGCATCACGGTGGACGCGGCCGACGCCGAAGCGGATCCGATGTACGACCAAGCCGTCGCCGTCGTGCTCAAGACAAGACGTCCGTCGATCTCGCTTGTGCAGAGGCACCTGCGCATCGGATACAACCGTGCAGCACGCCTGATCGAGCAGATGGAACGAGCGGGCCTCGTGTCCGCGATGCAGACCAACGGCAACCGCGAGGTGCTCGTCCCCGTCGGCAAGGGGGACGCGGATTGAGCGGCTGGATCACGCGTGCTGCGTTGGTCGCCGCATCGCTGCTCTCTGTTGTCGCGTTGCCCGCTGCCGCGAGCGGCCTCGCTCAACTCAAGGCATTCATCGAGGGGGCGCGCACTGGAACCGCCACCTTTCGCCAGGTCGTCGCCAGCAAATCGGCGCGCGTGCCTCAGGAGTCGAGCGGAACGTTCGCCTTCGCACGGCCGGGCAAGTTTCGCTGGACCTACGATAAGCCGTACAGCCAGCTCCTGGTGGGCGACGGCGACAAGCTCTGGATCTATGATCGAGATCTCAATCAAGTGATCGTCAAGAAACTCGACCGCGCATTGGGCGCAACGCCGGCGGCACTGCTTGCAGGCAACAACACGCTGGAAGCAAATTTCGATCTTGCCGATGCGGGCAGCGCCGAAGGACTCGAGTATGTCGAGGCGAAGCCGAAATCGCCCGACACCGGGTTCGAGCGCGTGCGCATCGGTCTTAAAGAGAATCTGCCGAAAACGATGGAGCTTCAGGACAGCTTCGGCCGCGTGACGCAACTGATGTTCGACAGCTTCGAGCGCAATCCCGCGCTCGACCCCGGCACATTCAAGTTCGTGCCGCCGCCCGGGGCCGATGTCGTTGGCAACTGACCTGTTCGCAGTTGCGAATCCGGCGACACCGCTGGCCGAGCGGCTGCGTCCGAAGACCATCGCCGACATCGTCGGACAGCGCCATCTGCTCGGACCCGGCAAACCGCTCGCGGTCGCCTTCGCGTCGCGCAAGCCGCATTCGATGATTCTCTGGGGGCCGCCCGGCGTCGGCAAGACGACCCTTGCGCGACTGATGGCCGACGCGTTCAACGCCGACTTCATCGCGTTATCGGCGGTCCTTTCCGGCGTAAAAGACATCCGCGACGCCCTTGCCCGGGCCGAGGCGACGCTCGCCCAGTCGGGGCGTCACACGATTCTGTTTGTCGACGAGGTGCATCGATTCAACAAGGCGCAGCAGGATGCCTTCCTGCCTTTCGTCGAACGCGGGCTCGTTACGTTCATCGGTGCGACGACCGAGAACCCTTCTTTCGAGGTGAACAGCGCGCTCCTGTCGCGCGCAACCGTCTATGTCCTGGAAGCGTTGAATGGCGACGATCTTGCGTTGCTGCTCGAGCGCGCGCTGAAATCCGAAATGCCGGATGCGGCGATGGGCGCGGCCGCGCGCGATGCGGTCATCGACTACGCCGACGGAGATGCTCGCCGCCTTCTGAACCTGATCGAGCAGCTCGCCGTCGCCGCCCGTGAAGCTTCACGAAATGAAATCGATCTCGACTTCGTGGAGACGACGATCACCCGCAGCTTGCGCCGGTTCGACAAGGGCGGCGAGGCGTTCTATGACCAGATCTCCGCGCTTCACAAGTCGGTGCGCGGATCCGATCCGGACGCTTCGCTCTACTGGCTATGTCGCATGCTCGACGGCGGCGCCGATCCGCTCTACGTGGGGCGACGCATGATACGCATGGCGAGCGAGGACGTCGGGCTCGCCGATCCGCGCGCCTTGCAGATTACGCTCGACGCCGTCGCGACCTTCGAGCGCCTTGGGACACCCGAAGGCGAGCTCGCGCTCGCCGAGGCAGTCATCTATCTCGCCTGCGCCCCGAAGAGCAACGCCGTGTACGTCGCATACAACGCGGCGCGCGCGTTCATTGCCGAGGACGCGTCGCGCCCGGTGCCGCTGCACCTTCGCAACGCACCGACGCGCCTGATGAAAACGCTCGGATACGGCAGAGATTACCGCTACGCCCACGACGAAGACGAAGCGTATGCGGCGGGAGAGACCTACCTTCCCGAAGGCATGTCCTCGCAACGGTGGTATCAACCCACCGATCGCGGACTCGAGGCAAAGATCGGCGAGAAGCTCGAGACGCTTCGCAAGCGGGATGCAAAGGCGCGTTCGCGCGACGAAAACAAATCGTAGATCCTGCTCGTCCCCAAGCCCGGGATCGGCTGAACGCGAGCGATGCCCGCATTGCGGCTTCCTGCGAAGGCGTTTGTTAGAATCGACACATGCTCGATATCCAGCTGCTGCGAAACGATCTTGCAGGTGTCGCCACGCGGCTGAAGTCGCGCGGCTACGAGCTCGACGGCGGGCGGTTCGAGGAGCTCGAGGCCAACCGCAAGTCGCTGCAGACGCGCACGCAGGAGCTGCAGGCAAAGCGCAACTCGCTTTCGAAGCTCATCGGCGCCGCAAAGAGCAAGGGTGAGGATGCCTCAGCGCTGATGGCCGAAGTGGGCCGGGTCGGCGACGAACTCGCCCGACTGGAGTCGGCGCTTGCCGATATCCAGGCAAGCCTGCGCAGCTGGCTGCTGGAGATTCCGAATCTGCCTCATGAAAGCGTCCCGGCGGGACGCTCCGAGGCCGACAATGTCGAAGTACGCCGCTGGGGCACGCCAAGGGATTTCGGGTTTGCGCCGCGCGACCACGTCGATGTCGGCGCCATCGTGGGTGGACTCGAGTTCGAGACCTCGGCGAAGCTCGCCGGCGCGCGCTTTTACACGCGTCGGCGAGCACGGCTATGTCGAATGCTATGTCCCTTACATCGTCAACGAGCAGACGCTCTGCGGCACAGGTCATCTGCCGAAGTTCGAGGAAGACCTTTTTTGGGTGAGCAAGGGCGGCGTGGACGAAGATGCGCGCATGTACCTCGTCCCGTCGGCAGAAGTTCCGCTGAGCAATTTTGCGCGCGAAGCTATCCTGCGGGCGGATCAGCTTCCGATGAAACTTACTGCGCATACGCCGTGCTTTCGCTCGGAGGAGGGCAGCTACGGCAAGGACAGCCGCGGCATGATCCGCGTGCATCAATTCGACAAGGTCGAGCTGGTGCAGATCGTCCATCCCGATGCGTCGTATCAGGCGCTCGACGAGCTGGTCGGTCACGCCGAGGCGATCCTGCGCAAGCTGGAGCTGCCGTACCGAGTGATGCTCTTATCGACCGGCGACACCGGCTTTGCGATGGCCAAGACCTTCGACCTCGAAGTCTGGCTCCCCGGCCAGGGCAAGTACCGCGAGATCTCGTCGTGCTCGAACGCCGAGGCCTTCCAGGCGCGCCGCATGCACGCGCGCTTTCGCAACGCTCAAGACAAGCCCGAGCTCGTGCACACCGTCAACGGCTCCGGACTGGCGGTGGGCCGCACGCTGGTTGCGGTCCTGGAGAATTTTCAGCGCGCCGACGGCGGAGTCGACGTTCCCGGCGCGCTTTTGCCCTACATGCAGGGAATGCGCACCATCGAGCCGGTGCGCTGACCATTTGCCCGCGCCGTCCCTCAT
This sequence comes from Betaproteobacteria bacterium, assembly GCA_005889025.1. Classification (GTDB taxonomy): domain Bacteria; phylum Pseudomonadota; class Gammaproteobacteria; order Burkholderiales; family Casimicrobiaceae; genus PALSA-1003. The sequence continues at coordinate 22,811 of VBCZ01000070.1, read as the reverse complement.
TTGACGCCCGGCACTGTCGGATCGCTTTGCGGCGACGTCGGCGCTGGATCGACGATATCGGACAACATCTTCAGTCGCGGCTTGAGCGGCGGCTCCTGCGCCAGCAGGATGCCATAGTACGCACGCACGCGATCGACGAACGCGACAGGCATGCCGCCGCGCGCGTAGCCGAACTTGGTGTCCTCGTAGTACTCGGGAAGAGCCAGCAAGGGAAGCGTCTTCTTGACTGCACTCCACGTGTCGGCACTGAGCTTCTGCTTCTGCGCCAGAATTCGCGCGTCCTCGAGATGCGCAATGCCGATGTTGTATGCCGCCAGCGCGAGCCATGTCCTGTCCGGCTCGGGAATGCGCGCCGGAAGCCGATCCTTCAGATCGTGGAGATAGCGTGCCGCCGCGAGCACACTGTCCTGCGGATTGAGGCGATCGATGCCGCCGAGGTGCTTCGCAGTCTCCTCGGTAAGCTGCATCAATCCACGCACTCCCGTCTCGCTCGTTGCCAGCGCGTCCCATTTCGACTCCTGGTACGCGATGGCGGCGAGAAGCCGCCACTCGACTCCGGTGGCGTCCTGAGCCCGCTCGAAATGCGCACGCAACTGCGGTAGCGTGGACTTGATTTGGTCATGGAAGGCACCCGCATCGAGGCGCGGCACGGGCACATGCGTATAGTAGCGTTCGATCAGCCGCTGCATCGTGCCGTCGCGGCGCGCGTTCGCAAAGAACGCATCGACCAGATCGCGAAGCTGCGCTTGCGTTGCCGGAAAGGCCCAGACCAGATCGAGCTTGGGTCCGACCTGAAAACCCGTTCCGAAGCTCAGATAGACGTTGCGGACGGCTTCGGCTTCGTTGGAAGCGACGATGGCGTAGCTCAAGCTTCCATCGGACACCTGGCTGATCAACGCTTCGGTCGTCGGCAGCGCGAGCAGCTGCCAATCCACTTCGGGGTGAGCCTCGCGCAACGTCGAGAGTTGAGGAACAAGGCTGCTGTCGGCAAGCAAGGCGACGCTTTCGCCGGCGAGGTCTTTCCAGGACTCGGGGTGATACCCGTCAATGTTGTAGATAAGGACCGGATATACCGAATGATACGTCGATGAATAAAGCCGGGGCGCAGCGTTCGTCGATGGCGAACCTGTCGCGGAACGATAAATTCCGCCACCAGCGATCTTCGCGCCGCTTCCGACGTCGTTCAGGCGCTGCATTGGATTGGCGGAAGGCACGATCTTGACGTCGAGCCCATGCTGTTGCGCAAACCGTTGCACCAGCTCGTAGTCGATGCCTGCGCCGCGGTCCTCGGTGGCGTCGAACCAGGCGGCAGGGCCGGGGCGCAGCAATATCACGATGGCGTCGCTTTGCGACGGCGGAGGCGAGGGGGCCGGCTGCGGCGGTGATGGCCCGCATGCGGTCAGCGCAATCGATGCGACAATGCAGGTTCGAGGTAGGATCTGGTTCGTCAATTTGTGCGAAGTTGCGCGTGCGGCAGTTGTCTCATTATAGCGGCGTGTTGCGAATCGTTCGCGGCCGAATGGCGCCGCTTGCTGCATCGCGGCGCTTCGTCGATAATGCTTTGCCCGCATTGAATCGCGGCGCAATGATCAACGGCGGGCCGCCCCGCATTGCATGGTGGTGAATCTGGTCAGGTCCGGAAGGAAGCAGCCATAGCTATTCTCTGCAAGTGCCGGGGGTACGGCTCGCCACCTTTTTAGTCCTTCGCGTCCCCGGACGGATCAAAATGAGTTATCAGGTTCTTGCGCGAAAGTGGCGACCGAAGCGCTTCACCGAGCTCGCCGGGCAGGAACACGTGGTGCGCGCACTGACCAATGCTCTAGAGCGCGGTCGGCTGCACCACGCGTATCTCCTCACCGGCACTCGCGGCGTGGGCAAAACAACGATCGCACGCATACTTGCCAAGAGCCTTAACTGCGTCAACGGCGTGACCGCCACGCCGTGCGGTGTCTGCGCTGCGTGCACCGAAATCGACTCCGGACGGTTCGTGGATCTACTCGAGCTCGACGCTGCGTCGAACACCGGCATCGACAACATGCGGGAGATTCTCGACAACGCGCGCTATGCGCCGACGGTCGGCCGCTACAAGGTCTATCTGATCGACGAAGTCCATATGCTGTCGAAGCAGGCGTTCAACTCCATGCTGAAGACCCTCGAGGAGCCGCCTGAGCACGTGAAATTCATTCTCGCGACCACCGATCCGCAAAAGATTCCCGTGACGGTGCTGTCGCGATGTCTGCAATTCAGCCTCAAGGCCTTGCCGGCAGGCGTTATCGACGCGCGCCTGGCCGAGATTCTCGGCGCCGAGAAGATTGCGTTCGACAAGGACGCGCTGGCACTCATCGCGCGCTCGGCACAGGGCTCGATGCGTGACGCGCTTTCCGTGCTTGATCAGGCGATCGCCTATGGCGCGGGAGAGGTGCGCACCGAGACTGTGCGCACCATGCTGGGTGCCGTCGATATCGAGCACACCTATCGCATTGCCGACGCGCTTATCGCCGGGGACGGGCCTGCGCTGCTCGCGGAAGCGCGCGCGATGACGGAGCGGGTGATCTCGCTTCGGATCGCCGTCGCGCAGACCGTTCCTTCCGGCGTCGATTCGCTTCCCGATGCGGAGCGCATCGCAGCTTATGCCAGCGCTCTCAGCCCCGAGATCGTTCAGCTCTCGTACCAGATATGCGTGCAGGGACGAACCGATCTCGCGCTTGCGCCGGACGAGCCCACGGGCTTCGCCATGACCTTGCTGCGGCTGCTCGCCTTCGCACCGGCGGCCTATCCGGGATCCAAACAGGAACGCGAACCAACCGCCATCTTGCAGTCGAAGCAGCCTGACGAAAATGCGCCGGCGAAGGTATTATCTCGGGCACCTGACGCCGTACAACCCGGCGACTCGACCAGCGTATTGCCAGCGTCGAGCGAATCCTCCTTCGCTGCAATGCCGAGGAGCGAGGATTGGCCCGCATTCGTGGCCAGCATGAAGCTCTCCGGCATCGGGCTGCAACTCGCGGCGCAGACGGAGCTCAAAGACATCGCAGGCAATGAATTCGTTCTCACCGTGCCGGAAGCATCCCGGCATCTCACGGAGAAGGCGTACGCGGACAAGCTCAAGGCCGCGCTGGAAGAAAAGCTCGGCCGCCGAGTCCGCCTGCGTTTCGACATCGGAGGCGAGGGATCGGCGACTCTCGCTGTGCAGGAAAAGCGCGCTCGCGCCGAGTCGCGCGCCAAGACCGAAGCGGCATTTCACGACGACCCTTTCGTACAAGACGTGCTCGAGCGCTTCGACGGCAAGGTGAAGCCGGATTCGATCAAGCCGCTTTCTTAACGGGACCTACCATGATGAAAAACCAGCTCGCCGGGCTGATGAAGCAGGCGCAAGCCATGCAGGAGAACATGAAGCAGGCGCAGGACGCGATCGCGGTGATGGAAATCGAGGGCGTATCCGGCGCGGGCATGGTCAAGGTACTCATGACGGGCCGTCACGACGTAAAACGCGTCACCATCGACCCCAGCCTGCTGGGAGAAGACAAGGACATGCTCGAGGATCTCGTCGCCGCGGCGATCAACGACGCCGTACGCAAGGTAGAAATCGCCTCGCAAGAAAAAATGGCCGGGCTTGCCGCGGGCATGCCACTTCCGCCGGGATTCAAGCTTCCATTCTGATCGGCCGCCCGAGGACCCATGCTTTGCCCGATAAATATCACTGACGCCGCCTTATGGAGCCGCCGGGCAGTCTCGATGAATTGACGCAGGCGCTGCGCTGCCTACCCGGTGTCGGGCCGAAGGCGGCGCAACGGATGGCATTGCATCTGCTTCAGCACGACCGCGAAGGCGCGCAGCGCCTGGGTCGCGCACTCGAGGAAGCAAGTCGGAGCGTTCGCCATTGCGAGCGGTGCAATACATTCACCGAAGGCGAGATGTGCGCGTTGTGCCGGTCAGCCAAACGCGACGCCTCTCTGCTTTGCGTAGTCGAGACGCCCGCGGACTTGTTGATGATCGAGCACACCCAGGCGTATTCCGGGCTTTACTTCGTGCTTATGGGACGCCTCTCGCCTCTCGATGGAATCGGTCCCAAAGAGATCCGACTCGATCGGCTGATCAAGCGCGCGCTCGACGGCACGGTGCGCGAGGTCGTGCTCGCGACCAATTTCACCAACGAAGGCGAAGCGACCGCGCATTACATCGGCGAGCTACTCGCCGCACGAGGGCTCAAGGTCACCCGACTGGCGCGAGGCGTCCCCGTCGGGGGCGAGCTCGAGTATGTCGACAGCGGCACGCTTGCGCAGGCGCTGCGCGAGCGAAGAATGCTGTCCGCCTGAGGATCGGGCCGGCTTGCGCATCGCGCAATTCCGGGAGTACGCTCACGAATTGCGCACGAGGGAGGACATATGCTCGTCAGCGAAATCCTGCGGATCAAGGGTAACGCCCTTTTCACGACGCCTCCGAACGGCGCAGTCCTCGAAGCCGTCAAGGTCATGGCGCAACACGACATCGGATCGCTGGTCGTCATGGATCATGGGCAGATGGTCGGCATGCTGACCTTCGCCGAGGTCCTGGAGGCACTGGCAAAACGTCAGGGTGAGCTAGGCGATCTCAAGGTCAACGAGATTTACGTGCGCGAGCCGCTGACGGCGACGACGGGGCTCGATGTCATGGAGCTTCGTCGCGGCATGTTGGAGCGGCATGCGCGCTACGTCCCGGTGGTCGACGGGCCGACGCTGCTCGGGGTGGTGTCTTTTCATGACGTCGCCAAAGCGGTTTACGAAGAGCAGAGCTTCGAAAATCGCATGCTCAAGAGCTACATCAAGAGCTGGCCCGCCGAAGAAGGGCAGTAGCGGCGCGAGCCACCGGACGAGGGACCCGCGAAGCGGGATCGGCCGGGAATTGCGAGTCGACGCATGAGGCCGACGCTCGCTCGCAGAACTACGGTGATCGTTGAGGAGGCCGAGGCGCGAGCCACCGGACGAGGGACCCGCGAAGCGGGATCGGCCGGGAATTGCGAGTCGACGCATGAGGCCGAGACTCGGCGATCGAATTGCGACGAACGTAGGGGAGGCCGACGCTTGAGGCCGACGCTCGCTCGCAGAACTACGGTGATCGTTGAAGAAGCCGAGAGGCAGGGCGACGCGTTGCGCGGCTCTTGCCGTTCGTCCTGAGTTTGTCGAAGGACGGCCCGCGCGGCTCCCTGCAAGAGCGGAGACGTCGCGGTGATGCCTGGATGCTACGAGATAACAGCCGCGAGCTCCGCAGCGACTTCACCGCCCCAGAAGAAACAGCGCGGGTCGCCTGGCGAGCGCCGGGGCCGGACTTCTCCGCCAGTCCATGATCGACCGGCACCTCACCTCCTCGGATGGCAGGGTAAGGTCGACCGCGACGCACAGGCACGTGGTCGGCCGGCATGCGGCAAGCGTTGCCGCGAAGATCGCCGCGTTGCGATAGGGCGTTTCGATAAAAATCTGCGTTGCGCCACTGGTTGCACAAACATTGTCCAGCGTCTCGATGTCGCGGGTGCGCTGATCGGGTTTCACCGCGAGATATCCATGGAATGCAAACTGCTGCCCGTTCATTCCGGACGCCATCAGCGCCAGAAGGACCGCGGACGGTCCAACCAGCGGTGCCACGCGCACATCGGCACGATGCGCAGCGCGCACCAGATTCGCGCCCGGATCGGCGACGCCGGGGCAACCCGCATCCGACATAAGCCCGATATCCTCGCCCGCGAGCGCGGGAGCGAGCATCTGGGCAACGGCCGCGTACGTCGCATGCCCGTCGAGCGGCACGATGTCGATGACTTGCAGCGCCCGCTGAGGATGCAACGCCTTGAGGAATTGTCGAGCGGCCTTCGGCGTTTCGACGACATAGTGTTCAAGGCGGCGCGCAATGTCGATCGTGCCCTGGGGTAAGACCGCTGCGGGCGGAACGACGCCGAGTAAATTCGGGACGAGGTACAAAGTACCGCGCGGCACAGTCGGCGCGCTCACAGGGGATGCACGCCTTCCGCAATCAGCATGTCGGTCAGACGAATGAGCGGCAGACCGATCAGCGCAGTCGGGTCGTCGCTGCCTATCCTCGTAAAGAGCGCGATGCCCAGCGATTCCGCTTTGACCGACCCCGCGCAATCATAGGGCTGATCGCGGTCGACGTACGCCTCGAGCGCGGAATCGTCGAGCGAGCGGAACGTGCTCGCCACGTCGACCAGCGCACGCTGGCAATGGCCGCTGGCGGTATTGAGCAACGTCAGCGCGGTATGAAAAACGATGGTGCGCCCGCGCATGCTCTTCAGCTGTGCGAGCGCATCGTCGCGGTCGATCGGCTTCCCTATCACTTTTCCCTCGAAGTTGGCGACCTGATCGGAACCGATGACCAGAGCGCCTGGAAAACGATCACCGACCTCGCGAGCCTTGGCCTCCGCGAGCCGGAGCGCCGTTTCCGCGGGAGATTCACCGGGGTGAGGCGCTTCATCGACATCGGGAACCACCGTGATGAATCGCAACCCCAGCCGCTCGAGCAAGGTTCGGCGAAAGCGCGAACCCGAAGCCAAAACCAGCGATGGATCGGAAGTTGCTGTTTTCATGGGTTTCTTTGACACGACAGCGCGAATGCCCTATTATGCAACGTTTGATTTGGCCGCGGGCGCAGCGCTTTTGGGGTTCCTTAAGCTCAGGCGACTGACAACAAACCGTGAACCAGTCCATCGGCCAGCATCTGCGCTCGCGCTTTGATGCGTTCAAGCTCAGCGCCAGCAACCATTCCATCGCCGGTGAGGTCGATGCGGCGCGGCTTTCGCGTCTGGCCGATCGCATTCCCGAAGGCACGTCAAACGCGATGATCGCATGGCAGCTGGACGGTGGATGCGATGCTCAGGGGCGCCCCGCCTTGACGCTTACGCTGGAAGGCGCGCTGCCGCAAATATGCCAGCGCTGCCTGCGGCCATTTGCAGTGGAGGTTTCGCATCGTACCGAGTTGCTGCTCGCGCGCAATGAGGCGGAGCTCGCCCGGCTGGATATCGAAGATACGGAAGTCGTGCTGGCCGATGTGCCGCTTGATGCGCATGCGTTGGTCGAAGACGAGTTATTGCTGTCGCTGCCGTTCGCGCCGCGGCATGAAGACGGCACCTGCGTCCCCGCTGTGCCAGCGGCAGAAAAGCGGGATGCCGTCTCGCCGCTGGCAGGGCTTGCGGCGGCGCTGCGCAAGAAGGCAGGCGAATGAAGCGCCCGAACGCCGGGCTTTTTGACTATTCCAGGAGCATTCAAAAATGGCTGTTCAGCAAAACAAAAAATCCGCGTCGAAGCGCGGCATGCATCGCGCGCACGACCATCTGGCCAAGCCGGCGTTCGGAGTCGAGCCCGTGAGCGGAGAGGTTCATCTTCGTCACCACGTGAGCCCGAGCGGCTACTACCGGGGCAAAAAAGTCCTCAAAACCAAAGCCGACGAGTAGGCAGAACCGTCCCATGTGCCGCGGATGCGATATACGCAGCCCGCGGCGTGATGCGCTCTCGACGCGCGGAGCATGAGCCGTGGGCGTGACCATAGCTGTCGATGCGATGGGAGGTGATTACGGGCCCCGGGTCACGGTAAGCGCGTCGCTGCGATTTCTCGAAGAGACGCCCGACGCCCGCATCGTCCTCGTCGGGCTAGAACAAGACGTGCTTAAAGCGCTCGCCGCATCACGCTCTCCCGCACGGCAGCGGGCCAGCATCCACGGCGCAAGCGAAGTCATCGAATCGCATGAAGCGCCCGCAAACGCGTTGCGCGGCAAGAAGGATTCGTCGATGCGGGTGGCCGTCAATCTCGTCAAGGACGGCATCGCTCAAGCCTGTGTGTCGGCAGGCAATACCGGCGCGCTGATGGCGATCTCCAGATTCGTGCTCAAGACGCTGCCGGGAATCGATCGCCCGGCGATCGCATCTCAGTTGCCGACGCGTAGGGGCGTCGTCACCGCGCTCGACCTGGGCGCGAACGTCAACTGCACACCTGAGCAATTGCTCCAGTTCGCGGTGATGGGAAGCGCGCTGGTGGCGGCGGTCGACGGCATCGAGCGTCCCACGATCGGGCTTCTCAATATCGGCGAGGAAGACATCAAGGGCAACGACGTCGTCAAGCAGGCAGGCGACCTGCTCAAGTCCTCCGGATTGAATTTCTACGGCAACGTCGAAGGCGACGACATCTATAAGGGAACAACCGACGTGATCGTCTGCGACGGTTTTGTCGGCAATGTCGCGCTCAAGACATCGGAGGGTTTGGCGCTGATGCTGTCCGACTTTCTGCGAGAGGAATTTACGCGCAATCCGCTTCGCAAGATGATGGCCGTTGCAGCGCTACCGGTGCTCAGGGCGTTCAAGCGACGCGTCGATCCGCGGCGCTACAACGGGGCAACACTGATCGGCCTCAAAGGCGTCGTCGTCAAGAGTCACGGTTCGGCCGACGCGCTGGCATTTCGTCACGCACTCATGAAAGCACACGCGGAAACCACGCATGGCGTGCTCGAGCGAATTGCACAGCGACTGGCCGCCGTGCCGGTGCCTGCCGCCATTGCGGTTGCGAAGGCGGCCGATGCATAGCCGGATCGCCGGAAGTGGAGGGTATATTCCCGCGCAAGTACTCACCAACGCCGACCTGGCCAAGCGCATCGACACGAGCGACGAATGGGTACGGACCAGGACCGGGATTTGCGAACGGCGCATCGCGGCAGACGATGAGCAGACCAGCGATCTTGCGCTTGCCGCGTCCTTGCAGGCGCTCGACGGGGCGAAAATCGCGCCGGCCGACGTCGATTTGATCATCGTGGCGACGACGACGCCCGACATGATATTTCCGTCGACGGCATGCATCCTCCAGGCCAAGCTCGGAGCGCGCGGCGGTCCTGCATTCGACATACAAGCGGTCTGCGGCGGATTTGTCTACGCGCTCGGCATTGCCGACCACATGGTCAAGAACGGCGCGGCCAGGAACGCGCTGGTTGTCGGTGCAGAAATCTACTCGCGGATCCTGGATTGGAACGATCGGGGAACCTGCGTGCTGTTCGGTGATGGCGCCGGCGCGGTCGTCGTAGTTCCCGCCCATGCACCCGGCATCCTGTCATCCCATCTGCACGCGGATGGAAGCTATAGCGACATCCTCACGGTTCCCGGTTCAATCGCCAACGGCGTGAAAGTGCTTGCCGAGGTTGCGATGGAAGCTCTCGCCGCCAACAAGCTCTCGGCGGACGCGATCGACTGGCTGATTCCTCATCAGGCAAACATCCGGATCATGGAATCGACCATGAGAAAACTCGGGCTTCCGCTCGAACGCATGGTGTCGACGGTCGACCGTCATGCCAACACCTCCGCGGCATCGATCCCGCTGGCGCTCGACGTCGCGGTGCGCGACGGACGCATTGTCACGGGACAGCACGTGCTGCTGGTCGGGGTCGGCGGTGGCTTTACCTGGGGTTCGGTTTTGATTCGCTGGTGAGATGAAACAGGGCCGATACGCATGAAATTGGCGATGGTCTTCCCCGGCCAGGGTTCGCAATCGATGGGCATGGCGGCGGGATACGATGCTCATCCTGTCGTTCGTCGCACCTTCGCGGAGGCGAGCGAGGTGCTCGGCCAGGATGTGTGGTCGCTGGTCTCGGACGGTCCTGTCGAAGAGCTCAATCGCACGGTCAACACGCAGCCGGTCATGCTGACTGCCGACGTCGCGGTCTATCGCGCATGGGGAGAGCATGGCGGCGGGAAGGCTTCGATGCTCGCGGGACACAGCCTGGGCGAATACGCGGCGTTGGTTGCGGCGGGCGCGCTTTCTTTTGCCGATGCGCTTCCGCTGGTGCGCTTTCGCGCCCAAGCGATGCAGGACGCGGTGCCGCAGGGCGTCGGCGCCATGGCAGCGGTCATGGGGCTGGACGACGCCGCTGTCGCCGCCGCTTGCGATGAGGCGAGACAAGGACAAGTCGTCGACCCGGTCAACTTCAATGCCCCGGGCCAGGTAGTGATCGCGGGGCACAAGGAGGCGGTGGAGAGAACGATCGCGGCGGCGAAAGACTTATCGACGGTAGAGATAAGCGCTCCGTCGACGCCGGTGCTGCACAACGTCGATGTGCGCAGCGCGGTAACCGCGCAAGCGGTGCGCGATGCGCTTGCCAGACAGGCTGCAAACCCGGTGCGCTGGGCGGAGACCGTGCAAGCGTTCCAAGCGAGCGGCGTCACCCACATCGTCGAGTGCGGCCCGGGGACGGTGCTTTCCGGCCTTTGCCGGCGCATTGCACCCGACATCGAGATTTTGCCGACCAACGACGGCGACGCGCTGCAAGTGGCGATTGACGCAACGCGCGCGAGCGAGGGCTGACATGCTCGATGACAAAGTGGCGCTTGTTACAGGCGCGACGCGGGGCATCGGCATGGCGATCGCTCGTGTTCTCGCACGCGACAAGGCTACCGTGATCGGCACCGCCACCAGCGACGAAGGTGGGGCATCGATTTCAGCGTACCTCAAGGATGCAGGCAATGCGGGGGAGGGCATCCGACTCGACGTCAGCGATAGCAGCGCGGTCGACTCGGCGATCGCGGCAATCCAAACGCGTTACGGCGACATCGCGATTCTCGTCAACAACGCGGGAATCACCCGCGACGGCCTGCTCCTGCGCATGAAGGAAGACGATTGGGATTCGATCATGGACACGAACCTCAAATCGGCGTACCGGCTGTCGAAGGCAGTGCTGCGCGGCATGATGAAGGCGCGCTATGGGCGCATCATCTCGGTCGGCTCCGTCGTCGGAATCAGCGGCAACGCCGGGCAGACGAACTATGCCGCCGCAAAAGCGGCGCTGGTGGGCTTTACCAAATCGCTGGCGCAGGAAGTGGGAAGCCGGGCGATCACCGTCAATTGTGTCGCGCCCGGCTTTATCGATACCGACATGACACGCGCGCTGTCGGATGCGCAGCGGCAAACGCTCGTCGACAAGATACCGCTGGGAAGGCTGGGCACGCCGCAGGAAGTCGCGCATGCCGTTGCTTTTCTCGCGTCGCCCGAGGCGGGCTACATCACGGGCGCAACACTGCATGTCAACGGCGGGATGTACATGACGTGATGCTCCGCGCACTTTGCACCGCGATGGAGCACGAGAATGCACGGGCAGAGTGCCCGGCCGGTGGCAGCGCAAATCGCGGTCATCTGGTAAAATCCACCGGTTTTGAAATGTTCAGACCCCGTTGGGGAGGAGAAGCATGGAAAACGTAGAACAACGAGTCAAGAAGATCGTCGCCGAGCAACTCGGCGTCAATGAGGCTGAGATCAAGAACGAATCGTCTTTTGTGGACGACCTCGGTGCCGACTCGCTGGATACGGTGGAGCTGGTCATGGCTCTGGAAGAAGAGTTCGAGACCGAAATTCCCGACGAAGACGCCGAGAAGATCACGACAGTTCAGCAGGCCATCGATTACATCAATTCCCATATCAAGAAGTAAGCTGACACCCGCCGCGCCGAGCGGCTTTGTTGCGCGGTTTTGCCTCGGCCCCCAATCCGCGCCGACCCCATGTCCAGACGCCGCGTTGTCATCACCGGGATGGGCATCATCTCCCCCGTCGGCATCGGCATTGCCGAGTCGTGGAGGAACATCCTTGCCGCGCGTTCGGGCATTGCGGCGATCACGCGCTTCGATGCAAGCACGTTTCCGTCACGGATTGCCGGCGAGGTCAAGAATTTCGATGTCACCAAATACGTTTCCGGCAAGGAAGCGCGCCGCTACGACACGTTCATCCACTACGGCCAGGCCGCGACGATGGAGGCGGTGACCGATGCGGGCCTGGACGGGTATCCGGGCGATACCGAGCGCATCGGGGTATGCATAGGCTCGGGTATCGGCGGCTTGCCAATGATCGAGGAGACGCATCGCGCGTATGAGCAGGGGGGCATGCGCAAGATTTCGCCGTTCTTCGTTCCCGGGTCCATCATCAACATGATTTCCGGCCTGGTGTCGATTCAGTATGGCTACAAAGGGCCGAACCTGGCAATGGTCAGCGCGTGCTCGACGGCGAATCACAGCCTTGGCGAAGCCGCACGCCTTATCGAATACGGCGACGCCGATATCATGGTGGCCGGCGGAGCCGAATCGACGGTGAGCCCGCTGGGCGTCGGCGGTTTCTGCGCCGCGCGGGCGCTCTCCCATCGCAACGACGATCCGGCAACGGCCAGCCGCCCGTGGGATGTCGACCGCGACGGGTTCGTTCTGGGCGAGGGCGCCGGAGTGCTGATTCTGGAAGAGTACGAGCATGCCAAGGCGCGCGGTACGCGTGTCTATTGCGAGCTTGCAGGGTACGGGATGTCGGCGGACGCGTATCACGTCACTGCGCCTCCGGAGGACGGCAACGGCGCGATGCGCAGTATGGTCAATGCGATGCGCAATGCGCAGCTCGACCCGACCGACATCGATTACATCAACGCGCATGGCACCTCGACCCAGATCGGCGACATCGCGGAATGCGTCGCGGTCAAGCGATGCTTCGGCGATCATGCGGCCAGGCTCGCGATTTCGTCGACGAAGTCCATGACCGGGCATCTGCTCGGCGCGGCGGGCGGCGTCGAAGCCGTGTTCACCGTGCTGGCGTTGCGTGATCAGATCGCGCCGCCCACCGCCAACCTTTTCAATCGTGATCCCAGGTGCGATCTCGACTTTGTTCCAAACGAGGCGCGGAAGATGACCATCCGTGCTGCGCTTTCGAACTCGTTCGGCTTCGGCGGCACCAACGCTACGCTGGCGTTTCGGACTCTTTGAGCGACCCCGCGGCGGCTCGAGCGCGTCGCGGCACTCGACACAGCGTCATGGCCTTGATCGTTCAAAAGTACGGCGGAACGTCGGTGGGAAGCACCGAGCGAATCCGCAGCGTGGCCAAGCGGATCGCCCGCTTTCATCGCGAAGGTCACCAGCTCGTGATCGTCCCATCGGCGATGAGCGGAGAAACGAACCGCCTGCTCGCGCTCGCCAAGGATTTTTCCCCCGACCCCGAGCCGCGCGAGCTCGACGTCGTCGCAGCGACCGGCGAGCAGGTGACCATCGGCTTGCTGGCGATCGCGCTTAACCACCTGGGCCTGAAGGCGCGCAGCTATACCGGCGGCCAGGTGCGCGTGCTTACCGACAGCGCGTTCACCAAGGCGCGAATTCTCGAGATCGACGATACGCGGATACGCAAGGATCTGGCGGAGGGCGTGATCGTGATCGTCGCCGGATTCCAGGGTGTCGATGCCGAAGGCAACATCACGACGCTCGGACGCGGCGGTTCGGACACGTCGGGTGTCGCGCTTGCTGCGGCGCTTGGTGCCGACGAATGCCAGATCTACACGGATGTGGATGGGGTCTATACGACGGACCCGCGCATCGTTCCGGAAGCGAGGCGGCTCGATCGCATCACGTTCGAGGAAATGCTCGAGCTCGCCAGCCTCGGCTCGAAAGTCCTGCAGATACGCTCGGTCGAGTTTGCGGGCAAATACAAAGTCAAGTGGAACAGGCGATCATTTCCGGCATCGCGTTCAATCGCGACGAATCAAAGATTTCCGTGATGGGTGTCGAAGACCGCCCGGGCATCGCATACGCCATCCTGGGCCCGATTGCTGCGGCGAACATCGATGTCGACATGATCGTGCAGAACATCGGAGCGTCGGGGCACACCGATTTTTCATTTACCGTCAATCGCGGCGAGTACCAGAAGGCGCTCGACGTGCTTTCGCGCGAAAAGGACAAAGGCTTCGCGGCGCGCGAGATCATCGGCGACAACCGGATCTGCAAGGTATCGCTGGTCGGCATCGGCATGCGTTCGCATGTCGGCATCGCAGCGAAAATGTTCAAGGCGCTCGCCGGGGAGGGCATCAATATCCAGATGATCTCGACATCGGAAATCAAGACCTCGGTGGTCATCGACGAAAAATATCTTGAGCTGGCCGTACGCGTCTTGCATCGTACTTTCGAGCTCGAGCAAGCGCCGCAGCCGCTCTGAAATCTACAGGCGCGCGTTTCAGTGGCATCTGGTTTGACTGGCCCGTCCAGCGGCCAGTAGAATCGCACGCTCGCCCGGAGAGATGGCCGAGTGGTCGAAGGCACTCCCCTGCTAAGGAGGGTTCGAATCCCTCTCTCTCCGCCACAATTAATCCGCAAGATCCAGCCTGGGCACGCTCCGTGCTGGCAGAGCGGTGGAGATGGGCGGCCCGGTGTCAACGTCCCAGTGCGGGCCAGGAGCAGCCGCTCGTTGGCGGCGTTCAATTCCCGCGGTAGGCGTACGATGGCTGGACTTCCTCTCGTCAACGAGGTGATTCAGTGATGGACCGGCGGGCATTCATCGCCACACTGGCACGTGGCCTGATGGCTGCGCCACTCACGTTACTCGCTCAGCCGCAATCCAGGCTTGCGCGCATCGGATTTCTCGCGGCGGGTTCCGCGTCGACCCGCGTTCAGCAACCGTTTTTGCAAGGCATGCGCGAGCTTGGTCTAGTAGAAGGGCGGGATTTCGCCGTCGATTGGCGCTTCGCGGAGGGAAGGTACGAGCGCCTGCCGGGCCTGGGGGCGGAACTCGTGCGACTGAAAGTCGATGTCATCGTGGCGGTGACGACACTATGCGTCCAGGCCGCACATCAGGCAACGACGACGACTCCGATTGTGATGGTGGGGGTGCCCGATCCGATCGGCGAAGGATTCGCGGTCAGCCTGTCCCGGCCCGGCGGAAATATCACGGGCCTAACCAACATCGTGACAGAGGTCAGCAGCAAGCATCTCGAGCTGCTACAAGTCGCGGTTCCCAGGCTGTCGCTCGTCGCCGTGCTGATCAACCCGGGCAATCCCAGTGATGCGCTGATCCTCGAGCAAATTGAGGGCACCGCCTACACGCGCCGCATTAAAGTGCTTCAAGTCGAGGCCGGCACCGCGAGCCAGATCGAGGCCGGCTTTGCCGCGATCACCCGCGCCCGTGCGCAGGCCGTGATCGTGGCTACGGACTCGTATTTCGACGTGCAGCAGGAACTCATCATTAAGCTCGCCGTAGGCAACCGACTGCCGACGATCTCTTCCAGCCCGGAAATGACGGAGGCCGGCGGCCTGATGAGTTACGGCCAAGACCTGGCCATGCACTATCGGCGGGCCGCGACCTACGTCGACAAGATCCTGAAGGGCGCGAAACCGGGCAGTCTCCCCATCGAACAGCCCACGGTGCTGGAATTCGTCATCAATCGCAAGACCGCCCGGGTACTCGGCCTCGTAATTCCGCGCGAACTGGAGTTGCGCGCTGACCGCGCAATCGAATGACGGCGCGTGACTTCTGACCCCCCGCGCCAGTCACGGCTTGATCTGGCCCCGGATCTCGCCGCTGCGGTGGGCCTCGCTGTGAATGTTGAAATAGAGATTGCCTGCCTTGTAGCTCTCGTACTGCGCGTCGGTGAGCCGGGCGCCCGACGGCACCGACCAGACGTTGTCCGCCGTCCTGATCAGCGGAATGATGATCGGCCCGCTGGTGCCAGCGGCCCCTTCGTGAAGATGGGCGACCGTGACCGACATCCCGGTGATCGTCGCATTGCCGATCACAGATCGGTCCGCGTTGACGGTGATCGTGCCGGTTCCCGAGGCCGAGGTCGCCACCGGCGGAATTTCCTGATTCCCGCTCAGCACGACCTTGAGTTCCTGGCTCGATGCGCAAATCGCACTACTGGTGAGGAAGACCGCGAACACGTTCATCGCAATGCGTCGCGCGCGCCCCACCGTCCGTGGTACTGAATTCATTGGCTTGCCTCCCTCGATTCCACTCACATTGTTCCACTCCACGCTGCGCCAGTCCGGCTGCGAGATTCCGAATAATAGACTGCGCGAGGCCCAGTATTGTCGGCTCGCACCACCGGTTCCTGCAAATGTCCCGCACACTCCGTAGCGGGCATTGCCGCAAGAAGATGGGAAATCCAAAGCTGCGACGCCCGTTACCGCGACATGCGACTGTCCGCCTCGGGGCGGCGTGAATGGCTGGAGTGGGTCCGCCTGCGGCCAGTCAAAGCGTCGAGAGAACGTCAACGGTGCAAGCCATCGCTACCCTAAGGTTGTGCACAAATCCGTGCACAAATCAGGGGGCATTAGGGGCTCATAGGGTCTTTTGGATACAACAAGTGGTAGCGCAGCTTGCAGCGACGTAAACAGTCGTTCCGGATTTCCAACGGCATTTGATTGTCGGGAGCACCGTCGCCCGTGGCGGGTTGTTGAACGCTTGTCCGCCGCACAGCTGCATGTGTTTACACTGGCTTCGAATGCCGCGGAGTGCGCGGGTCCTGAGATCGACGTCGCGCGCCGCATTCGTCTGCATCATCGGCTTCGCCTTGCCGCATATCATGGCGCTGGGCCCGTGCGACGCGGCGCTTGAAATCGACGTCTGGCCAACAGATGGCGATCACCGGACCGACGGGCGCCGGTGAAAAAGGGGGCTGTGAAGCTATTCACGACCGGCTTTGGCGTATGTGCTGCGAGGGCGCACGGCGCTATTCAGAGCCGGCATCTCCCTACCCGCCGCGAGTGTCTCGGCCGGTCGACCGCAGTCGATGACTAACGCTAGGATGGAGGTTCGTGTTATGCGCCGCAAGAATGCGCCATGAGCTTTCTGTTCGTATCAGGATCCAGGTGAAAACGCCGCACCGCCCGCGCCGAGGAGTTCCATCCGGATCCTCATCGTCCTGAACCATCCACTCCAAGTGAAGGATAGCGAGATCGTCGCCGATGAAACGGGCTTCGTAGTCGAGATTGCTCCATGTGCTGTTGCGCATCTGCATGGCGTGAAGTTGCCGATGATGGTCGATAAATTCCTTTTTTCCCTTGAGCCAACGCCCGAAGACATTGATGAAGTCGACCTCCGGCATGATAAGCGCGGCAGCCGCCTCCGCATCGTGATCGTTCCAGGCGTTGGCCCAGGCTTCGACCAGTGCTTCGATCCCTATCAATCTGCTGTGCTGAACAATGGGAGGCATCAGGTCGACGCATGCAAAATGGCAAAGGTCCCATTACAGTAGAGCCTTTCCCCCCGGCGATTAAGGCTGTTACGGGAATTTCACAAATGACCAAGCGAGTCGCGGATGTCGACTGTTGAGATGCGCCACTTTGGATCGCAACCGAAGGAGAACAAGATGTTCCTACGCAGAACCCTTACTCTCATGGTCGTGACGGCGGCCTTGATCGCAAGCGCAGCGAGGGCACAGCACATCGTTCCCAGCGCGCTGTTGACCATCGACCAGAACCGCGCAACGGTTGTCGAGCGCATCGTCGGTGAATGGGGCGATCGACTGGCGATGTCGAACGCAAGTGTCAGCACGGCGCAGCTGCGGGAGATCCTCTCTGGCCTGCGCTCGGATCACCTGCTGGCCGCGAGCCTGGCGGGAAGTGTGGAGGGCTTGCGCGATGTGGTCTCCGCTGCGCTGGTGCATACTGATGCGGCCGTCGCACCGACGCTGAAGCACACCAAGTCGCTGGGCGATACCACCGATGACCTGGTGTACACGCCGGTGGTGCCGTGCCGGATCGTCGATACCCGCTCCGGCGCAGGCGGGGTGTTCCTGCCAGGCAATCAGCGCAACTGGCTGGCATTCAGCCCAAGCGGTTTTGCCAGCCAAGGCGGCTCCGCCACCAACTGCGGGATTCCCGTTCATCCCGCCGCGGTAATGCTTAATGTGACACTGGCAGACACCGTCGGCGGGCCGGCGTTCTTTATCGTGTGGCCGTTCAATCAAACACGGCCGCTCGCGGCGACGGTGAACTGGTGGGGGTCAGGGCAGCAGCCAGCGAATGCCGAGATCGTGCCGCTGTGCACTGGCTGCGCGTCTGATTTCAGTGCCTATGCCTCCTTGCAGACGAACGCGATCATCGACGTGCTCGGATATTTCAATCGGCCCACCAACTATGGCGGGACGCATACCATCACGGGGCTGTATGCGACCGATAGTGGTGGATACGGCAACATCGCCAGCGCCCCTTACAGCACCGTCGCCGGGGGCTTCGGCAATCAAGCCATCGGCACTGGCAGCACCGTCGCTGG
>VBCZ01000070.1:0-4675 GCA_005889025.1 Betaproteobacteria bacterium | reverse complement strand
GCGAATTGGTTCACGGAAGCGGCATCTTCCTGCCTGGGAAGCACCAACATCGCCCGCTTCGCGCTCGATCACGGCTTCTCTGTTGACTATGCCTCGCCGCGAGCGGATGGCGGCGGCACCCGATGGTTGTATATCGGTGACCTCAATGTCGGCAACACGATTATCGCTTGGAGCGGTGCCACATTGACTGATGCCGGGGTCTGGGTGAATGCGACGTCGTCGAAGACCAAGAAAACCGATTTCGCTGCGGTTGATTCGCGCGAGGTGTTGGCCAAGGTGGCGCGGTTGCCGATCACGACCTGGCGCTTCAAGGAGGGCGAAGGAGAAGTGCGCCACATGGGGCCGATGGCCGAGGACTTCTGGGCGGCGTTCGAGATCGGATACGGGCCGCAGACAATTGCCGACCTGGATGCGCGTGGGGTGGCGCTCGCAGCGATCCAGGGCTTGCATCAAATCGTGCAGCAGAAGGAAACAAACCTTCAGCAGCAGCGCCGAGAGATTTCGATGTTGAAGCGCAAATTGCAGGCTATCGAAGCGAAGCTGGGATTGAAATAGTACGCAGCTTTGCTTGGGGATAGTCCCAATGGGGCGGCCTGGATTGCTAGGCTAGCTCGGCCAAGAGTGGGGACGACGATGGCGGGGATAGTGACTGCGTCGGGCCGATCCTGTGCCGTAGAGTACCTCGATGCGATAGTGCTGGCGCGCGATCCAGCAGGCGCCCGATCGCGAACTGGTCACAGCCGCGGCGACGCTGGAAGGGCTTGGCCACAGTGTGTGAAAGCTGCCGGTTTTCACGCGCAGCAGCACACCGCGGCAGTCGACCTGATCGACACTGCCGGCAATAAGATCGGGAGAGAGTTGCGCCGACGCGCCGGGTCGGCTGCGTAGAATCGCCGCTGGGGCCCGCGCCAGTCCCTCCCGCGAACCTAGGGTAAGCAAGATTTACGCCGCAATAACAACGCTTTGATTTGGCATCCAGCCGATGCTATTCCAGCGCAGTTGATGTAAGCAGGGTCGACAGTCAGCACCCTTGTCGACGTTGCCGCTCGATTCAGAAATAGGATGCGCGAGCCGCGACTATCGTCGAGCAAGCGCTTAACAACCGGAAGAGTCCTCGACCGACAACGACAACCGCGAATACCCGTACGGACTGGGCAGCTCGAGCTCGCTCCGGATCAGTTCCGCTGCGGGTATGCGCGCCGCGGCGAGGTGCTGGTGAAACATCTTGTTACGAAAGACCCGAGCAACATTGTCGACGAGCTCCGTCAGGTCACGGGCGCAGTAAACCTTGTGTAATGTCGGTTGACCTTGACCGCGCAGTCTCCGCGAGCACTCGCTCGTAGCACACAATAGATATCCGGAGATTCCGGCGTTCCCTTTTCGTTGCACGATGCGCGAGTTGCAGACGCGCACTCGCGGCAATTGCACTCTCGCGTTTGGATTGACAAGGCGGAGAAGTACGTCCAATCTCCCAACCTTCGGAGGAGGACCGAAATGCCCCGCCCGTCACGTGCCCAGCGCAGGCAGTTTCTTGTCGCCCTCATTGTCCTTTCAGCGTTTATCGCCGCTCCGGCTGTCGCCGGCGAGATCTTCAAGTGCGTCGCCAAGGACGGGTCCCCGCTGTATCAGAATTTTCCCTGCCACATCGACTCGATCGGTTCGTTGGCGTCGAACCCGTCCATAGCGAAGATACCGTGGATGTCTGGCGCTGCCGATCAGGAAAAACCAAAAACTCAGCCCGTCAATGTGGCATCGACCGTCAAATCAACCTATACAGTCGAGCTGCGCATCGGCATGACCGCCGACGAGGTAAGGGCATTGTTGGGCGAGCCGGAGGAGATGGTTGACGACGAGCCCGCCGACGGCGGCCGCATTTCGATCTGGCGCTACGCGGACGGCAGGTCCGTGCAATTCGATCACAAGCACCATGTATTGGAAATACAACAACGATAAGGGGTCGCCCCTTCGTTACCTCGTATGTACTTTTTGTAAGTAGTTGGATGTCACTAAAGGAGGAGCAAATGTACGCGTCACATGTTCGAAGCAAAATGCAGCTCGCGGCGCTGTCAGGCGCCATCGCGCTCGCACTGGTCGCCGGAAGCGCTCAGGCTCAAATCACCCAGAGCGGCGAGCGGAAGAACATCAATCGATTGGGGCACACGGACTTGCAGGGTCGCTCCTCTTATCAGCCGAACATCATCCAGTATCCCGATGGGCGCTGGATAATGTTCGCGGGCATGCACAACACCATTCCGATTCTCGCGGGGGGTTGTCCTGCCGGCACCCTGCCGAATCCGCTGAACGGCAATGCATGCGAGGCCAGCGGCACGATGCTCATCGACGTCACCGATCCGGCGAACCCGGTCGAGAAGTTCCACATTCCGGCGACGCCTGGAGGCCAGTCGACAATGGTGCGCATGTGCCTGGGTTCCGTGCTGCCGGGCGGCGTGGCGGGCAAGGTCTATATGCTCCGCAGCGTTCAGGGCGGTCCCTCCTCCGGGTATGAGCAATGGGACGTCACCAATGTCTCAGCGCCTGTGCGTCTCAAGGCCCTTACCGGCATTCGCTCGACGCACAAGGACTGGTGGGAGTGCAACACCGGCATCGCGTTCATGCCGGGCAGCAGGGACGCAACGAGCACGCCGGCGGGCACCCGCCTGTCTACATCCGCACCTTCGGCCTCCCGGGCGGGCAGCCGACAGGGACGGGAACGGTTCCCAATTCGCTGCATGGCCCGATCTCCGCGTTCGAGCATCCGAGGGCGTCGCAGCGGTTGGCGCGCGGTGCCACCGACAACGACATCATCGGCAACCGCATCTACGCGGCGTGGGGCGTGGGCGACGACGGCGTGATCACCATCATCGACCGCAAGAAGCTGCTTCCGGCGGCCTATGGCGGAACGTGGGTGCCGGGCGCGGGCGCAGGAGGCGTGGGCAACAACGCGGACAATCCGCTCGAGTCGGAACTATACGGGCCGACCTCGCCGACCGTGGGGTACTACACGATGTCGCCCGATCAGGGCGGCCATACGTCGAGGCCGTACTTCACATTGCAGCCGGCAAGCTTCGCGAGATTCAGCGAGTTCCTGACGCGCGATATCGTGTTGATAACTTCGGAAGCGACCGCCAATACCTCCGGTGGCCGCTGCACCGACGCGCCACACGTGGGCTTCGTCCTCGACGTGACCGTCGAAAACTCGATCACCGCGCCGCCGGGCACATCCCTTGAGCACGACCTCTACCAAGGTCCGATGGGGCTCGCGACGCTGTATGTCGATCCGCGCTTCGGCGAACGATATCCGCGCGGGAACTATTGCACTCGCGGCGTACGCTTCGGCACCCACTCCACCGAGGAGAACTTCAACAACCCGTTCGACAGTAAGCTGACGGCGATTGCGTGGTTCAACGGCGGCGTGCGCATCTGGGATATCCGGGAGCCGTTCACCCCGACGCAAGTGGCGTTCTACGTTCCGGAAGCCAACGCCAACACGCCCAGTGGCAATTACATGACCAACAACGTCGAGATTGACAATCGGGGTTTGATCTACGTTGTTGACCGCAATGGGGCAGGCATGGATATCCTGCAACTGTTCGGATGCCCGGCGTCGATCCCCGCCACGGGTACCACCTGTCCACCCATCAACTAACGATGGGAATGGGGAAGAGGGACGAACCAGCGCCGGGGCCGCGAGGCCTTTGCAGCTGAATCCGGAAGCCCCGCTTCAAGCACGATGGGCCCGGCTCGACGTGTAATGCGTCGAGCCGGTTTTTTTTGGCGGCCTTCTCCATGGGAAATCCGTGAACGGAAGGCTCCGTGCTAACGATGAATCGCGCCGTTGCGGCGCGCTTTTTTTAGATACGCCTTATGTTTAGTATTCCCGCTCGATCCTGATCGATGCTTGTCTCGCTCGCGAAGGCACGGGGAGCTTGTCCGCTCGCTGCGCCTGGGCCGTTGGGCGGAAGGGACGCGCCGATAAAGGAAGACAAACCGGGTTTACCCTGATTTATTTGGTGAACAACGCGACCGACTCGAACTCCTCCCCGGTGGAAAGCTTGATGCGCGCTCTCATCCTGTCTCCTTGAGCCGGCTTGACGCCCGGCGCAGCAAACTTGTCGGGGCCAGCCGAGACCAGCTTGACCTCCTGCGCCGGACGTTGGGGAGAAACAAGCGTCAATGTTCCCGTAATATTCTTGGTCGCGAGCGGCTTGCCTTCTTCGTCGTGGACGTACACGTTGAGCGTTCCCTTTTCCATGACGAATTCGATCACAATCTCGTCGTCCCCCCGGCCCACGGTTCCGCCGTATGTCGGTTCGTGATCGCCGTGCGCCCAGACGTTGCCGAAAACGAGCAGATTCAAAACCGATGCAACTACTAGGGTAAGCGTTTTCATTTGTGGCTCCTGATACGTATGATTAAAGTATAGCCGAGACGCGGCCTGAAGCCCACCCCCTGTTCGCCGTGGTTCCACCTAGCGCCTGTCCGCAGTTTATGCGTCTACCGGCCCAAGGCTGTCTAATCGAACAACACGACGGCTATGGCTGTAGTACGGCGCGAACGGGTCTCGAGTCTTGCACCGGACGAACAACGTGAACGCGCTTCGCGCACCCTGGAGCCCACCCAGCAGCACCGCACGCGCAAGCCTGCGAGGATGACAGTGAAAAGAGCAGAACCCCTC
>VBCZ01000069.1 GCA_005889025.1 Betaproteobacteria bacterium | reverse complement strand
GGAGCACCGGGCGGCATCCGCCGGCGACAAGGTGCGCGAGTTGATCCGCGTGTCGATCTCGAGCGGACGGTGCAACACCGATAAAGTCGCGCGGGGTCTGGGGGTGGACCGAAGAACCGTGCACCGTCACTTGAGCGAGACGGGGGAATCCTTTTCCTCGGTTTTAGCCGAAGTGCGGTCCGAGATGGTCACGCGCTTGCTTCAGAGCCACAGACCCATCTGCGACATCGCGAGCATGGTCGGATTTTCCGGGACGGCGGCCTTCTCCAGATGGTTCACGCAGGCGTTCGGGTGCAGTCCGACGGCGTGGCGCGATGCGCACGACCGGCATCGACCCGACACGGCGGGGAGCAACCGCTCATTCCATGCGCCTCATACGGAATAGCGGGAGAGGCACGTCGATGCTCATCTGGCAATCATCATCGGTCAAGAGGAAGGAAGTCGAGGCTCTCGCGGCCCATGCCAGGGGCGCAGCCGAGTGCCTGCTGCGCGAAGACAACCGGGGCAGCCTCATTCTTTGCGAACAAGGCAGGGCGCCCAAGGAGGTCGTCGAAAAACGCGTCAGCGCACTGTTCTCGAGGGGCCGCTCCGGTCCCGAGGCGGGACCATGGATTTTCTCAGTCGGGATCTGGACGCCTGAGGATTGGCGTGAAGAGTTCTGCGCGTGGTATCAATGCGAGCACGGCCCGATGCTTCTGGAATGCCGCGAATGGCAAGGATTCCAGTTCCTGGAAATGTCCACGCGACGGGGCTGCCAATTCTACGTACTCCATCGACTCTCGGACCGCAGCGCGCTGGATTCCGCGCAGCGCAAACGTTCGCGATCGACGCCTTGGTTCGGCCGATTGGCGAAGAATGAATGGTTTGACCAGGCCTTCGAGCGAGTCCTGTGGCGGAGGATGAGTTTGTTGTGGCTTTAAAGCTTTGCTGAGCCCGTAGGTGCGAATTCATGCGCACGGGCTGTTTCTTTCACCAATGCGGCCGAATGAATTCGGCCCTACAGCCCGTCATTGTCAGTCATTTCCACAAAGCTCAGGAAGTTTCTGGATTGCCTGCGGGTTTCCAGCGTGCGGTCGAGCCGGACGCAGTATCGCTGCGGCGGCGGCGATGACGCAGTCTAGATTCCTACGCCGAAATGGTAATGTCGGCGCCGGCAAACCGAATGCGCGCATATTCGATGTCTGAGCGAGTGGAGAGAAAGCCGACCAGCTCGGTGAGCGGCGTGGTGCGGAAACGACATTCGGGAACCGGATTGCGAAGCGCGGCAAGTAGTTTGCGGTCGTAGAACGCAGCGAGCAACAAGTCCTCGTCGCTCGCGGCGGACCCAAGCTCCGCGTCGCCGCCGGCCGACCGTAATATCCCCTCGCGTATTTGCGGATTTCGTCAGGGATGGTCGCGTAGCGCTTGCCCTGCACCACGTTCAACGTTGCCTGGGTCACGATGTACTGGGCGAACGGACTCACGACAATCGGGTAGCCCAGGTCCTGGCCCACGCGGGCGGCTTCCTCCAGTATTTCGGGCAGGCGGTGCTCAAGCTTCATCGTCTGGAGTTGAGAGCGCAGGTTGGAAATCATTCCACCCGGGATCTGGTGCTCGTAGAGCGCGGAATCGTACTTCGCGACCTTCCCCCGCGGCTTGCCTTCGCGCTCGCACAACCAATCGAAATAACCGGCGATCTCGGCCAAAACGCCGTCGTTCATGGAGGTGACGAAGCCCAGGTTGCGCGCACGCGCCAAGACGTCCTCGGTGGCCGGAAGCGACGCGCCGTTGGCCAGAGGCGCGGTAGCGGTGTAGCCCAGACGAAAGCCGCTCTGCATCGCAATCTCGTAAACCTCGGGGGCGAGTCCCGACTGGCAATGCGAATGCAATTGGACGGGGATCGATCCGGCCGCTTTGACGACCGCGGGGAATAGCTTGCGACCGCGCTCCGGAGTCAGGAGGCCGGTCGGGTCCTTGATCGAAATGAAGTCGACCGCGAGCGCAACGAGCTCCCGGGTACGCGCAACGTAGTACGCATCGGTATGCACGGGCGAAAGCGTGTAGGTCATCATCGCATTGACCTTCATCCCAGCCTCGTGTCCCGAGCGCACCGACGAGACGATGTTGCGGTTGTCGTTCAACGCGTCGTACACCGTGAGGACGTCGATGCCGCGGCGCGCCAGCACGTGCGAGTTGAGCGCGACGATATCGTCGGGGAAGAGCTCGAACGTGTACAGGCTCTGGGCCCGGGTGAGCCCGTCGCACGGAGTCGCAAGCCGGTCGCAGAGGAGGCCGATGCGCTCCCAGGGGTTCTCATGCAGGTAGCGCACGCACACATCGAACACCGCCCCGCCCATGATGTTGACGTAGGCGTAGCCGGCGCGATCGATAAGCTCGAGGACCGGCGTCATCATGGCGGTAGTCATCCGCGTGGACCACAGGCATTGATGCGCGTCGCGCAGCGTGACGTCGATGAAGTCGAACCGCCGATTGTCCCCGACCCGATCCTTGCGCGATTTCATGCGACCCCCATCAGCTCGTCTTCGACGAAGCGGGTGTGAATATCGCCGGCGCGGAAGCGGGCGTCGTCGAGCAGGCGAATGTGGAACGGCAGGGTCGTGTCTACGCCTTCCACACGCATTTCTGAAAGCGCCCGACGCATCCGCGCGATTGCCTCGTCGCGATCCCGGCCCCAGGCGATGAGCTTGGCGATCAGTGAATCGTAGAACGGCGGAATGCGATATCCCTCGAACAGATGCGAGTCGATGCGAATGCCGGGGCCGCCGGGAAAGCGAAGGCCGCGCACCTGGCCCGGCGACGGGGCGAAGTCGCGTGCAGAGTCCTCCGCGTTGATTCGGCATTCGATCGCATGTCCGTTGAGGCGCACGCTGTCCTGCGTCAACGGCAGCAGCTCGCCCTGAGGTTACCTGAAGGGCGATCGGATGTTCGACCTGCACGCGCGTATTCATCTCCATGAAGTAGAAAGCGCCGCTCGCTGCATCGAGGATGAACTCGATTGTACCGGCGCTACGATAGTCGACCTCACGGCAGACCCGCAGCGCGGCATCGCACATGCGGGCGCGGACCGCGCCGTCCAGAGCGGGCGAGGGGCTTTCCTCGACCAGTTTCTGGTTGCGCCGTTGCACCGAGCAATCGCGCTCACCCAGGTGCAGCATCGTTCGACCGTCGCAGAGTACCTGGATCTCCACGTGCCTCACGCGTTCGAGGAATTGCTCGACATAGAGGCTGCCGTTTCCAAACGCTCCCTGAGCCTCGCGCGCCGCATCGGTGAAGCGGGCCGCCAGCTCCTCATTGTTGCGCACCACGCGCATTCCGCGCCCGCCGCCGCCGGCAGCGGCCTTGAGTAGCACCGGATAGCCGATGAGCGCCGCAGCCTCGCATGCGGCCCTGGCGTCGGACACCGTGCCCAGCGATCCCGGTGTGATCGGCACGCCCGCCCTCGCGGCCATCCGGCGCGCTGCCGTTTTGTCGCCCATTAGCGCGATCGCGCGCGCCGGCGGCCCGATGAAGGCGATGTTCGCATCCTCGCAAGCCTGCGCGAATGCCGCATTCTCGGAAAGAAACCCATAGCCGGGATGGATCGCGTCGGCTTTCACGGCGCGCGCCGCGTCGATCATCCGATCGCCCTTCAGGTAACTTTGGCTCGAAGGGGGTGGGCCGATGCAGATCGAGCCGTCGGCCAGGTGCACCGCAAGCGAATCGCGATCGGCTTCCGAATACGCCTGGATCGCCTCGATGCCCAGCTCGCGGGATGCGCGAATGATGCGCACCGCGATTTCGCCGCGGTTGGCGACCAGGATGCGCCGAAGCGGGAGGCGCGCAGTCGTCATGACAGGGCGGGCGCGGCGTCGAGGACGATGAGCGGCGCACCAGTCTCGACCGTGCTGCCATCGTCTACCAACACCTGCGCTACAACTCCACGCTCGCCTGCGCGGATCGAGTTCATGAGTTTCATCACTTCGATGATGCACACGACGCTATCGGGCTCGACAAGCTGTCCGGTCGCGACGAATGGCGGCGCCCCGGGTTCGGGCGCCCGGTAAAACGTCCCGACCATGGGCGCGCGGATAACGATCGCCTCCGGCGCCCACGCCGGCACAGCGGGCGCGGTCGGATCATGCGCGGGGATGAGATCGCCCGCTTCACGCGCAGCAGAGGAGGATGTTGGCAACGATCCCGCTGCCGCCGCGGTCGGCGCGACCATCCCGGAAGATCCCGCGCCCTGCCTGCGCCGAAGCTCTACCTCGATTTCGCCGATCTTCAGTCGGAATTCGGAGAACTGCTCCGACGATTTGATGAGTTCGACGATCCGCACAAGGTCGTCATAAGTGAGGTTGTCGTGGGCCAAGCGAAGCTCCGCAACGACGAATACCGGCCGGCACCGTACGCGCCCGGCCGGCGCTTCATTCGGTCAGGCATCATTGCACGGCAAGCAAAAACTTTGCAATAATGAAACATGGAATTTCGGCCAGTGAAACTTGCCTCCCTGTCCACCGGCACCGAAAACCGCGAGTCGGCGACGCTGCGCGCATTCACGGTGCTCGAGCACATTGCCGCTGCAGAGGAGCCCCCCACGCTCGAGGAGCTGACCCGGGCGATCGGATTGCCCAAGCCCACCATTTTTCGCATCCTGAGGCTTCTGGTCCGCGGCGGCGTCGTACAGCGCGAAGTGCACGTAAAGCGCTATCTGGTCGGCGAACGGATATCCGCACTGGCGCTCGACGTGCAGATGCGGTCGCCACAGCGGCGCGAGCGGCGCGCGATCCTCTCGCGGCTGGTGGAGGCGATCGGCGAGACATGCAATTTCACGATGCTCGATGGGACCGATGTCGTTTACCTGGAGCGCGTCGAAACCTCCGCGAACATCCGGCCGCACATGAAGACCGGCTCGCGCGTTCCGCTCCATTGCACGGCGAGCGGCAAGCTGTTGTTATCCGAGCTGCCACTCGCCCAGGTGCGAAGGCTGCTGGGTGCCGGGCCGCTCCCGCGTTACACACAGCGGACGATCGTGAGCATGTCGGCGCTCTTTGCCTGGCCGTGCCGGTCCGCGATGCGCAGGCGCGGATGTGCGCTGCCGTCGCCGTCCACGGTCCGGCGCCCCGGATGACGCTCAAGAAAGGCTACGCATTCCTCCCCGCCATGAAAAACGCGGCGGCCGCAATCGCCGCAACGTTTGACCAGGTGAGCGCGTCGAACGCACCGGCGCCGCTGCGGCGGCGAGCCGATTCGAGCAGGAAGGACAAAGCGGCATGACGCAACCGGTCATTATTACCGTAGCCATCACCGGGGCAGTTCCGCGCAAGAAGGACAACCCCGCCATTCCGGTGACGCCGGCTGAGCAGGTTGAATCGACGCACGAGGCCTTCGAGGCGGGTGCATCGGTCGTGCATATACACGTGCGCAATCCCGACGAGTCGCCGGGCTCCGCTCCGGAGCTCTACGCTCAGGTGCAGGAGGGCGTGCAGAAGCACTGTCCCGGCATGATCGTGCAATTCTCCACAGGTGGCCGCGGCCGCGAGCAGTCGCAACGCGGCGCCATGCTGTACCTCAAACCCGACATGGCATCGCTCGCCACCGGCTCGGTCAACTTTCCCGTGGGCATTTACGAGAACCCGCCGGACTTCGTCGAACGACTCGCGCAGGCCATGCTCCAAAACGGCGTCAAGCCGGAGATCGAAGTCTTCGACCTATCGATGCTGTACAACGCGGCCAATCTGGTCAAGAAAGGCCTCGTCAAGGAGCGCCCCCACGTGCAGTTCGTCATGGGTGTGCCCAACGCGATGCCCGCGCGCCGGTCGGTGTTCGATTTTCTGCGCGGCGAGATCGAAGACGTGCTGCCCGGGGCCACCTGGGTCGCCGCCGGTATCGGCCGGCATCAATGGGAGGTCAACCAGTGGTGCCTCGAAAGCGGCGGGCATTGCCGCACGGGGCTCGAGGATAACCTCCGCGTCACGCCCGACCGTCTCGCGGCGAGCAACGCCGAGTTGGTGCAGAAGATCGTCGATGCCTGTGCGCAATACGAGCGGCGGCCGGCGAGCGCCGCCGAAGCGCGACAGATGCTGGGTCTTGCGCCCGCCCATTGAACACCGGGTTGCGATATGAGCGGGCCTGGACTTTGAATTTCGAAATCAACGCCGCGCTCGCGACCCGTGCAATCGGCGTCCCAGTGCGCGGCGACGATGAGCGGCAGCAGAGAAAACGGCACTGAACATAACTGCCAGGAGGATATGCAATGGACGACTCGAAATCGAAGGACAGCCCGCGCGTCGTGCCGGCTGAATCGAACACCGGTCTCCCACGCCGACAATTTCTCGGTGATGTCGTCACGGTCGCGGGCGGCCTGCTGCTGGGCGATCTCGTGGCGGCCACCGCCGCCAACGCTCAGCCGACCGGCTCCCCGGCTCCGGCGGTCGGCGGACAAAAGTTCACCGATTGGGGATGGCCGCTCCCGTACGAACAGATCTCGGCGAAGTCGAAGCAGTGGCTGCAAAGCAAGGGCTGGTGGCCGATCAGCGCCGCGTGGATCGTGGTGTGGTCGAGCGAGGAGATGATCGGCCATATCCTGCAGACGCAGAAGCTCCTCGAGAAGCGCGGCATCGAGACCGATTGGAAGACCTTCGTCGCTGCGGGCTTCTCGAACGAAGCGTTCATTCCCGGGCGCATTCAGG
>VBCZ01000068.1 GCA_005889025.1 Betaproteobacteria bacterium | reverse complement strand
CGCCTGTCGGGTCCGGGGATGATTTTGGCTTCGGCCGCCGCGGCGGTAGCCGCGGCTTAACCTGCTCCCGCAGGTTAGCCTTCGCCCAAATGAAGCCCGCGTCACGTTCATCTCAAAGAACACCATCCTCGCGGAACATCTGCTTGATGCCCCTAACGGCCTGCCTGGTGCGGGCTTCATTTTCGATCATTGCAAAGCGCACGTGCTCGTCGCCGAACTCGCCGAAACCTATCCCCGGCGACACCGAGACTTTTGACTGCGCCAGCAGCTTCTTGGTGAACTCGAGCGAGCCGAGCTTCAGGTAATGGGCCGGGATTTTCGCCCATACGTACATCGAAGCCTTCGGGATGTCGACCTTCCACCCCGCTTCATGCAGTCCCTTGCACAAGACATCGCGGCGCCGCTGATAATTCATCGAAATGTCGCTGACGCAATCCTGGGGACCTTCGAGCGCGGCGATCGAGGCGACCTGCAAGGGCGTGAAGGTTCCGTAATCGTGATAGCCCTTGATCCGCGACAGCGCGTACACGAGGTCGCGGTTGCCGACCATGAAGCCGATGCGCCATCCCGCCATGTTGTAGCTCTTGGACATGGTGAAAAACTCGACCGCGACATCGCGCGCGCCCTCGACCTGCATGATCGACGGCGCCTTCCACTCGTCGAAGCAGATGTCGGCGTAGGCGAGATCGTGCACGACATAGATCCCGTATTCGCGCGCCAGGGCGATGATTTTTTCGAAAAAGGGCAGCTCGACGCATTGCGCTGTGGGATTGGCCGGAAAGTTGATGATGAGCATCTTGGGCTTGGGAAAGCTGGTCTTGATAGTGCGCTCGAGCTCCTCGAAGAAATCGACGTTCGGTGTGAGCGGGACGTGCCTGATGTCAGCGCCGGCGATCACGGGGCCATAGATATGGATCGGATAGCTCGGATTGGGGACCAGGACGGTATCGCCGCGCCCCAGGGTCGCGAGCGCGAGATGCGCGATGCCTTCTTTCGAGCCGATGGTCACGATCGCCTCCGACTCCGGGTCGAATTCGATTCCCCATCGCCGCTGGTACCACTGACAGATGGCGCGACGCAGTCTCGGAATGCCGCGCGATACCGAGTATCCGTGAGTGTCGGACCGCTGCACGGTCTCGACCAGCTTGGCGACGATATGCGGCGGGGTGGGACCGTCCGGATTGCCCATGCCGAAATCGATGATGTCCTCGCCGCGGCGCCGCGCCGCCATCTTGAGCTCGGAGGTGATGCTGAAAACGTAAGGCGGCAGGCGATCGATGCGCGGAAACTGCGCTTCTTCAGGGGACGGGGAGGTCATGCGGATCTTTCTGCGTAAGCGCCCGGAACCGTCCGAGCGACGTAGAAACTGGGGAGGTACAATCCTAACGGACTTATGCGCTTACCGCAATGCACAATAGGAGAATACGAGCGCATCCAAGCAGCGATGCACCGGCTCAGTTCGTGACCGTTCCGGACCCTCTTTCGTGAAACTGCATCTCAGCACGGGCAGCGGCAACTTCTTTACCGGCCACGGCGCAGGCTATGTGCGCTTAGGGCTGAGGGAATATCGGGAAAATCTTATCGTCACCCCGGAGCAAATCATTCCGCGCTGGGCCGGTGGCGGGTTCGACGCCCTCAGCGAGGCGGACTTCGTGGCCATCGCCGCCTTGCGTCCCGAGGTCGCCCTCCTCGGCACGGGCAGCACGATTCGCTTTCCCTCCGCGCGCCTGACCCGGCCGCTGATCGAGGCGGGCATCGGGCTGGAAATCATGGACACGACTGCCGCGTGTCGAACGTTCAATATCCTCGCTGCCGAGGGCCGCAAGGTCGCGGTGGCCATACTGCTCGACAACCCGAAGATGACAGGCAGTCGTGCCGATGGTCCTTCGGATTCGTCAGGATCGGAGCAGCAATGAGCCGGTCGGTCGCAATGAGGGCATCAGCCGCAAGGAGCGGCCCGCTGCATGGAGTGTCACGGTTCTCGAGTGATGGTAATACCAGCCATCCTCGTCATTCCCGCGGAAGCGGGAATCCATTGGCGTTGGCAAAAGCACGGGGCCCGTCAGCTAGGCACGTTCATGTCATCCCGCTAACCCAGAATCTCGCCGATCCGCTGCCGCCGCTGCACCTCGGACTCGAGCTCCGCGAGCTCCGGACCGAGCGCGTCGCGCGCCGAGACCATGCCGATGGGCCGCCCTTTTTCGACCACCGGCACGTGACGAAAACCGTTTTCGAACATCATCATCAGGGCGTGATGGAAGGGCTTGTCCGGTGAGATGGTCTGCGGCTGCGCCGTCATCACGTCGGCGAGACGCGTATGCGCGGGATCGCGCCCTTCGGCGATCAGTCGGAACAGCGCATCCCGCTCCGTGAATATTCCGGCGAGCTTCCCGTCGGCCTTGACCACCATCACCGCGCCGACCTCGGCCTTTTTCATCATTCGCGCGGCCTCGAGGACGGTGGTCGTTGCCGCCGTGGTTACGATCTTCTGACGCTTGACGACTTCTCGTATCGGGCGCTGAGGCATAGTTCCGCCTCCTTGGTTACGGACGCGTCTAGAATACGACCGGTCCGGAACGGTTGCAACGCGGGGAATAGTTCCTCGCGCCAAGGGAACCCGCCTTTTCGGCCTTTGCTCTGACTCCATCGATGAAAAAAAGGCTAATCCTGAGTCTTGGTCTTCTGGGCGCCATCTGTTTGACTGGGGCGGCGCTATGGCTCTTTCTCGGAAACAATGGGTTTTTGACGCATCGCGCAAGGATATTTGCTGCCGACGTACGCGTGATATCGACCGAACCGCTGGGTCCGCGCGGCCAACCGTGCGGCGCACGTGTCATAGGAGTACCTCTCAAAGTCTACGGGCCGGAACCCGTATCGCGAGAGTTCTCGTTTGGCAGAGATCTAAGCCTGGTGCCGGACCAAACGATACGCGGCGTTTTTGTCTGGCTCGAGCGTCCGGAAGACTTCTTGCGATTTGTTCACACCGACGCAAGTGTTTCGGGCATGGCGCTGTCGGCAACCGATCGTGATCAGATAAATTGTAGAGGCATCGTTCCCGGCTACATGCTGATCCGGTGCGATGTCGAATTGTTGCTATGCAAGGAATGGGTCGAACAGGCACTGCAAGGATCATCCAGGAAAGGGTGATTGCTCTCCGGCCCCACGCCGGTGGCTCGCTACTCCCCCATCTGCATCAGCATGCCGTGCTTTCGCGCGTAGCCGATCGCAAGCAGATAGAACACGATGCCCGCCGCCATGTAAATCCCGTTGATGGCCATCGCCTCGACGAAGAGATCGCCGCGGAAGGTGTGCTCGAGCAGCACCGCGCGCATGCCCTCGAAGACGTAGCTCGTCGGCACACCGTGCGCGATGATCTGCAGCCAGTCGGGCAGCACGCGGATGGGGTAGTAGACGCCAGAAACCGGAGCGAGCAGAAATACCGCCGCCCAGGCGAGCTCTTCCGCGCCCAGCCCCCATCGCAGCACCAGCCCGGAGACTGCCAAGCCGATCGCCCAGCCACAAATGATCAGATTCACGAAAAACGCGACCAGCGGGAAGCCTAGCGAAAAAATCGAATAGCGGAACAGCAGCCACGCGAAGCCGCAGGCGGCGCCGACGCCGATGAGCATGCGCAGCATGCTCATGACGAGCTGCCCGACGATGAGCTCCCACGCACGCAAGGGGCTCACGAACAGATTGCCGAGATTGCGCGAGTACATCTCCTCGAAAAATGTCAGCGAGACACCGAGCTGGCCACGGAACAGAATGTCCCACAGCAGCACCGCGCCGATGAAAAGCCCCGGCGCGTCGGCGAGAAAATTGCTGGTCGGACGCAGATAAACGGTGACGAACGCCCACATGATCATCGTCACGGTCGGGTAGTAGGCCATCGACACGAGCCGAGGCCATGACTTGAGCAGCAGGTAGGCGTGACGCTCGATCAGGGCACGGATGCGGTTCGCCGACCCGCCCACCGCCATCCCGGCCGCGCTCACGAAACGATCCCCTCGGCGTGACCGTCGGCGCTGACGCCGTGATCGGCCGTGTTTCGCTCGCGGGCGATGTCGAGAAAAACGTCGTCCATGTTCTCGCGCCCGTAACGGGCGAGCAACGCCTGCGGCGAGCCGCGATCGACGACGATGCCGGCGCGCAACATGATCACATCGTTGCACATCCGCTCGACCTCGCCCATGTTATGCGACGCAAGCAGCATGGTGCAGCCGCTCCTTTTTTGATATTGCTCGAGCAGCGTGCGCATGCGGTCGCCCACGTCGGGATCGAGCGACGCAGTCGGCTCGTCGAGAAGCAGCACTTCCGGACGATTGAGCAGCGCCTTGCCGAGACTCACCCGCGTTCGCTGTCCCGCCGACAGATTGCCGTAAGGCCTGTTCAGAAGCTCGCCGAGATCGAGATCGAGGGAGAGCTCGCCGATGCGTTCGCGCGGCCGCAGCACGCCGTAGAGCCTGGCATAAACGCGCAGGTTCTCGGCGACGGTGAGCCGCTTGGGCAGATCGACATACGGCGAGGTAAAATTGATTCGCGGAAGCACGCGATAGCGATGGCGGAGCATGTCTTCGCCGAGAATGCGGATCGAGCCGGTGCTTGGCGTGAGAATGCCCAGAAGCATCGATAGCGTCGTTGTCTTGCCTGCTCCGTTGCCGCCCAGGAGCGCCGTCGTGGTGCCGCGGTGAACGTCGAAGCTGATGCCGTTGACCGCGTCAACCTGCTTGAACTTCTTGTGCAAGTCGCGCACTTCGATGACAGCGGAAAGGTGCGGTGCGGAAGCGGGTAGCATTCTGAAGGGCGTGGAGCTTCGCGCCGATTGTAGTGCATTCGCGACGTGCCCATCGTTGCGCTGCGGAAAGCATCTGTCTCGGGAGAAACGCGCATGTACAAGGTCTACGGCATGTCGGCATCCGGCAACTGCCACAAGGTGCGCATGGTCCTTGAAGCGCTGCGACTGCCCTATTCGTGGACTGAGATCGATCCCGGCCGCGGACAGACCCGCACGCCCGAATTCCTGGCGATGAACCCGAATGGCAAGGTGCCTGTACTGGAGCTCGAACCCGGCGTGTGGATGTCCGAGTCGAACGCGATCATGTTTTATCTGGCAGATGGTTCGACGCTCGTTCCGAGCGATCGAATGCAGCGGGCCCGCGCGCTGGAATGGATGTTCTTCGAGCAGTACAGCCACGAGCCCTTTATCGCGGTTGCTCGCTACCTGCACCGCTTTCATCCTGACCCCCCGTCGCAGCGCGCACTGGCCGAGAGCAAACGCGAAGGCGGCGATCGCGCGCTCACGGTGATGGAGCATCACCTGGAGAAGCGGGACTTCCTCGTCGGACCGCGCTATACCGTCGCCGACATCGCGCTCTACGCCTACACGCATGTCGCAGGTGAAGGCGGGTTCGACCTCGGTCGCTACCCCGCCGTGCGGGCGTGGCTCGAGCGCGTTGAAGCGCAGCCCGGTTACGTACGTATGCCCAGTTAAGGGTTGCTGCGCCGCCGCTCCGCGCGGGCGATCGTCCCAGCGACAGCGAGCATCAGAAGAGGTGCCACCAAACCATCGCCAGCGCGTCCATCCGCAATCTGGTTGACGATCGCGATAATCAACATGGCGATAAGCGCCGCGCATGCGCCATAGCGCGTTCGCCGCCAGAGCATCGCCGCTGCCGTGAGGAGCTGAACGGCACCGATCGCGTAAGCCAGCGCCGGCATGCCGGCCGCATCCTGATAATGGCGCAGCAGCGCGGCGTCGGGCCGAAGATGCCCGACACCGGAATGCGCCAGCACGACGGCGAGCGCGACCGCCGCCCACGAAGTCCAGTCGAGCACGAGCCGCGCCCCGACGCGTAACGCCACAAGTTTCAGCATTGGATCGTCTGCTTGCAATACTGCGTCAGCTCACGAACCACGGTCGTGTCGCCGGCGGGGACCTTCGCTTTGCCCGCCCCGTATTCCAGCGCGAGCTTGAAGTCGTATTTGTCGAAGAACGCGTCGAACTGCTCGGCCCCGACTGTGCCGAGCGCCGCGAGCTCGTCGCGGTCGCTGTCGTAGTCGAGCAGGATCGCCGCAAGCGGCTGAGGCGCAGGTCCGCTGACCACGCGCGCCCCCGCGGAAGGATCGTAAACGCTGTGGTCGGCGCAGCAATGGATGACGTTGGCGTCCGATGTCGGCGGGCGGTCCGACTGAAAACGAATAAAGCTCACCTCGCGGGTCGGGTAGGCAAGCTTGTGCGCGCAGATCGCGGAATAGGCGACGACCGAATGCGACCGTCCTACTCCGCCGGTCCATGCGTATTGCGCGCCGTTCGCGCGCAGGATCCCGTCCGCGCCGGCCACCGGCCGGCCGAGATCGAGCAGAAAGCACGGCGTCGACGCAAACGGGTAATTGAAAACGTAGTTGGTTCGTGCCGCGAGCTTGCTCGCCTTGAGCGGCGCGCCGAAGGTATCGACGAGGCGCGAACGCGCGTACAGGCGCGGCGACGCGGTGACCCATTCCGCGGGCGCCTCGCCGACCCCGGCCATCCCGGCCAGAGCGGCGCACGCACTCAGGAAACGCCTGCGCTCCATCTTTGCTGCGGCGGCTCCAGTCCTGCCAGCACGCGGATGTGCGCCGCCGCGCTTCGCCCCAACGCCGGCAGGGCGTAGCCTCCTTCCAGCGTCGATACGACGCGGCCTTGCGCGTACCGTGCCGCGACCTTGGCGATCTCGCCGCTGACCCACGCAAAGTCGGCGTCGGTGAGCTTGAGGTTGGCGAGCGGATCCTCCCGGTGCGCATCGAAACCTGCGGACACGAAAATGATCTCGGGCCGGTGCGCTTCGAGCGCCGGCAGGCACCGCGTGATGATCGCAGCACGGAACGCTTCGCTGCCGCTCCCGGGCGGCAGGGGAACGTTGTACATGTTCGGGCCCAGCGGATTGACGCCGGAATACGGATAGAGCGGATACTGAAACGTGCCGACCATGATCACATTTTCGTCGCCCGCGAAAATTTCCTCGGTTCCGTTGCCGTGATGGACGTCGAAGTCGACTATCGCGGCGCGCTTGAGCCCATGCGCCTGTAGCGCATGGGCGACGCCGACGGCGACATTGTTGAACAGACAAAATCCCATGGCGCGCGTTCGCGTCGCGTGATGGCCCGGTGGACGCACCGCGCAAAACGCCGAGCTGCATTCGCCCCGGATGACGAGGTCGGTGGCCAGCACCGCGGCGCCCGCGGCGTGACGCGCCGCGGAGAGCGAATCGGGATTGAGCGCGGTGTCGGGATCGAGATAGTGGATGCCGGTGCTCGGGCTAGCTTCTTCGACCATTTCGATATAGCTCGGCGAATGCACCCGTTCGAGCTGCTCGCGGGTCGCTTCGGGAGCGCTGTGGTGAAGCACGACATCGTCGAGACCGGAGGCGATGAGCCGGTCGCGGATCGCATCGAGCCGTTCCGGACATTCAGGATGGTACGGCCCCATGTCGTGAAGGCGGCAGGACGGATGTGTGATGAATGCGATCGGCACGAAAGTCGAAAAAGCAATGGCGAGAATGCGCCAACCCGAGGCCGGGAGGCGACGACCAAGTGTAGCGCGTCGCCGGCAGGGATGCCTAGGACCGGCCCGCTAGCGGGCGCCTGCTATAGTGGCATCTTTCTTGCTGCGTGCTGGGGATGACATCGATGACCGTACGGCCCGCCGACACCCAGCTTGTATCCGTTACCGATCGCCTCAACGTCGCACTGGGCGAGCTCGGTCTCATCGTGGTCGGCAAGCAAGCCCCGCTCAAGCTCGCGCTCGCTTGCCTGCTCGCGCGCGGCCACTTGCTCATCGAGGACATTCCGGGCGTGGGCAAGTCGACGCTGGCGCAGGCATTGGCGAGCACGCTGGGGCTGCAGTACGCGCGCATCCAGTTCACCAGCGATCTGCTGCCCGCCGACGTGCTCGGCGTATCGATATTCGATCCGGTATCGCATGTGTTTCGCTTTCACGCCGGGCCCATATTCCATGCGGTCGTGCTGGCCGACGAAATCAACCGCGCGCCTCCCAAGACGCAAAGCGCCCTGCTCGAAGCGATGGAAGAGCGGCAGGTGTCGATCGATGGCCAGACGCGGCCCCTTCCGGCGCCGTTTTTTGTCATAGCGACCCAAAATCCGGCAGAACAGATCGGCGCCTATCCGCTGCCCGAATCGCAGCTCGATCGCTTTTTGATGGCGATCGAGCTCGGCTATCCCGATCCCGACGCCGAGCGTGAGCTGCTGATCTCCGGCGACAGGCGCATTCGGATCCCGACCCTTGCGCCGTGCGCCGATGCCGCGACCCTGCTCGCGTGGCAGGACGAGACCGCCGCCGTGCACGTGGCGCCGGCTTTGCTCGATTATGTGCAGGCGCTCCTCGCCGCGTCGCGAAGCAGCAGTGGGACAGGCTCGCTGCAAGGTCTTCATCGCGGCCTGTCTCCGCGCGCGGGACTGCTGCTCGTCGCCGCAGCTCGGGCGTGGGCGCTGCTCGAAGGGAGACCGATGGTGCTGCCGGAAGACATCCATGCGGTATTTCCCGCAGTCGCGGGACACCGCCTTGCCGGAAGCACGCGCGCCGGCGCGCCCCTCGCCCAGTCGCTGCTGCGGTCGGTGACTCTGCCGTAGCGCATCATTCCCAAGCATCTCTCGTCGTGCAGTTGATGCAATAAGCGTAGCCACGATGGGACCCTCCTCCGGCGTTGCATCGTGGCCCGCGCGCATTCGCCAGCGCGTGTGGCGGATTGCCCCGGCGGACATCGATCCGGTCGTGCTGCGCCATAGCCGCATTTACATCCTGCCGACCGCGCGCGGCGTGGCGCTAATGGCGACGCTCGTCATCATGCTGCTCACCGCGATGAACTACGCCCTGTCGCTCGGCTATGCGTTTGTTTTTATCGTCGGCGGTCTCGTGGCTGCCGCGCTGCTGGCGACGTTTCGAAATCTCGCGGGGGTCGCGGTTTCGCCGGTCGCGGCCCGAGAGGCGTTTGCCGGAAGCGAGCTTGCTTTCACGCTGTCGCTCGCAAGCAATGCTCGCGATCGCGTCGGTCTTTCAGTCGCGGCGCAGGGCGGACACGCACAGATGCTCGACCTGCCCGCCGCCGCCACGCGCCCTGTGTCCGTTTCGATAACGACGCGTGGCCGCGGACGCCACACGCTGGGACGCGTGACGCTGTCGACCGATTTTCCGCTCGGGCTGTGGCGCGGATGGGCGTACGTCCACTTTCCGCTGGCGGGCGTCGTTTATCCCGCGCCCGAGGCGGGCGCGCCGCCGCTTCCGCCCGGCATGCAGGGCTCGGATGCGCACCGGTCAGGGCACGCATCCGACGCCGAGCTGGCGGGTGTGCGCGATTATCAGCCCGGCGACGCACATAACCGGGTCGCCTGGAAAGCCGTCGCGCGCGGTGCGGGCTGGTACACCAAGCAGTTCGAAGGCAGCGGCGGTCAAGGCGCGCTGGCGCTCGATTGGGCCGAGCTGCCTGCGGGACTGGACGTCGAAACCCGTCTCTCGCGGTTGTGCGCATGGGTTCTCGCAGCAGAGCGCGAAACGCGGCCTTTTTCGCTGCGTGTGCCGGGTACCGACATTGCATTCGGTCAGGGTGCGAGTCAGCGGCGCACCGCGCTGAGCGCTCTGGCGTTATTCCCGAGCGCGAGCGCGCGATGAAGCCAAGGGCACCTGCCCCGCCGCTGTCGCGATTGCAATTGCGCTGGATTGCCGCGCTGCTCGCGTGCGCTCAGGCGCCGCTCATCCTTCACATGCCGGCGTGGATCGTCGCTCTGGGCAGCGGGCTGGTGGTCGCGCGTATCGTCATGCCCGAGCGCCTGTACGCGCCGACGGCGCTGCGGCGCTGGCTCCTGCCCATCTTTGCCGTCGCTACCGCAATCGGCATCCGGACGCAGTTCGGTTACTTTCTCGCGCGCGATCCCTGCGTGGAGTTTCTATACATCCTCCTCGGCATCAAGTTCATCGAGGCGCGAACCGGGCGCGACGGCATGCTGCTGGTGTGCCTGGCGCTCTTCCTGTCGCTGGCCCAGTTCTTCTATACGCAGAGTATCTTTGCTGCGCTCGCAGCACTGCCGCTGCTGCTCTCGCTCGGGGGCACGCTGGCAGCGTTGCGCTCCGGCGCTGACGCGCGCCCGTGGCGGGAGCAGCTTGCTTCCACCGCGCGGCTTGTCGTTCAGGGTGTTCCACTGGCTCTTCTATTGTTCGTGCTTTTTCCACGTCTGGCGGCGCCCTTGTGGGGCATGCCGTTCGACGCCGGGGCGAGCACCGTCCTGTCCGACAGCATGTCTCCGGGTTCCATAAGCCAGCTATCGCTCTCCGACGCGGTCGCATTTCGCGTCGATTTCGCAGGCCAGCCTCCGCCGCCATCGCAGCGTTACTGGCGCGGTCCCGTGCTTGCACGTTTCGACGGAAGCGGCTGGCACACCGCCTACAGGCTGCAGAACGGCACACCTTCGCGTTCTTCAGAGTTTGTTTCAACGTTGCCCCGGCCCGCCGTCAGCGACCCCCTGGTGGGTCCGATCAACCTGATCGCCACGCTCAGCTACGACCAGCAGCTCTTCGCGCGGACTCCCGTAACACAGACGGTGCGCTATACGCAACGATCGATCCTGCGCGACTCTTTTTCAGCGCGTGACGACAATCCACGAGAGAACCTGCGGCTGCCGCGCACTAATCCGCGCACGCTGGCGTTTGCACAAGACATGCGCGGACGCGCCGCGTCGGACAGCGAATACATCCGGGCATTGCTCAAATGGTTTCGCGATGAACCGTTCGTCTATACGCTGGCCCCGGGGCAGTACGACCGCGATCCGGTCGACGCATTCCTGTTCGACACGCGACGAGGTTTCTGCGAGCACTACGCCGGCGCGTTCGTCGTGCTGCTGCGCGCCGCGGGCATCCCTGCACGAGTGGTCACCGGTTATCAGGGTGGCGAAATGAACCCCGATGGCGAATACATGATCGTGCGCCAGTCCGACGCGCACGCATGGGCCGAGGCGATGATCGACGGCGAATGGAAACGCTTCGATCCCACCGCGGCGGTCGCGCCTTCGCGCATCGAACGCGGCTTGGGCGCCGCGCTTCCCGCGAGCGAGCCGGTTCCTTATCTCGCGCGCCTGGAGATGACGTGGCTCAAAAGCCTGCGCCTCCACTGGGACTCGGTGAACTATCAGTGGCAGCGCGGCGTCGTCGGATTCAACCTGGACCGGCAACGCGATTTCCTGCGCGACGTCGGTCTCGATGGCGCGCGTCCGTGGCAGCTCGTCGTTCTGGCCGCAGCGGCGAGCTTCCTGTGGGGGCTCGCGGTGCTGACCGTCGTCCGTTTGCGCAGATCGCGTGTCGACGCCGAGATCGCACTGTGGCGCAGTGCCTGCCGGTTGCTTGGCCGCGCCGGACTCGTGCGCCGTCAGGACGAGGGACCGCTTGCGTACGCGGCGCGCGCAAGCGGGCGCTGGCCGCAGTGGGCCCCGTCGTTCCAGCGCGTGGCGAATGCCTATGCCTTCCTGCGCTACGGGCCGCCGGGTCCGGCGCGCGGAAAGCTGCTTCGGGAGCTCGAGACCGGCGTCGATGACCTGCCCTCGGCGCGTGCCCTCGGCAGGGCCGCGAAATGACGCGCATGCACCTGTTATGCCCGTAGGTGCGAATTCATTTGCACGGGCTGCGTATTTTCACGTTGCGCCCGAATGAATTCGGGCCTACATCCCGTCATGCCGGTAGGTGCGAATTCATTCGCACGGGCTGCCTGTTTTCACGTTGCGCCCGAATGAATTCGGGCCTACCACCCGTCATGCCCGTAGGTGCGAATTCACGAATTCATTTGCACGGGCTGCCTGGTTTCGCATTGCGCCCGAATGAATTCGGGCCTCGGCCTCGTTTACCTTCAATGAAACATTAACCGTCGAGTTGTCGGCGTCATGCTCCTCGGCCTCTTCCACGTTCAACGAAATTCGAACTACCGAGTATCGGCCTCATGCGTCGACTCGCAATTCCCGGCCGATCCCGCTTCGCGGGCCCCTCGGCCGGTGGCTCGCGCCGCTACTCGCAATTCCCCGTCGATCCCCACGCTTCGCGCGGGGCCCCTCGCCGGGTGGCTCGCGCCGCTACAACAGCGCGTCGCGAGATAAGCCGCGACGCCGCAATCTCGCACGCAATTTGTCCAGCGCTTCCGATTGAATCTGCCGCACTCGCTCGCGCGTGACGCCGAGCTCGCTGGCAAGCTGCTCCAGCGTCGCGATATCGATCCCGTTCAATCCGTAGCGCCGTTCGATGACGCGGCGCTGGCGGTCCGACAATTCATCGAGCCAGGTCTTGATCCAGCCCTCGATCTCGCTGTTGTGCAAGACGAGTTCAGGACTGAGGGCTTCCACGTCCGCAAGCTGATCGCCGACCGACATGCCCTGCTCGCTGTCGAACGGCGCATCGAGCGAGGTGATGTGCTCCTTGTACGCCAGGACCTTGCGCACTTGCTCGACCGGCTTTCCCAGAAGGTGGGCGACATCGTCGAGCGTGGGATCCCGGTTCTCGCCGTGCGTCTCCAGATGGCGGAGTGCGCGCAGAACGATGTTGAGCTCCTTGACGACGTGCGCCGGCAGCCGGATGGTCCGTGATTGATTCATGATCGCTCGCTCGATCGACTGCCGCACCCACCATGTCGCGTAGGTCGTGAAACGAAATCCGCGCTCGGGATCGAATTTTTCCAGCGCGTGAATCAAGCCGAGGTTGCCTTCCTCTATCAGATCCCCTAGCGTCAGTCCGCGATTGAGGTAATGCTTGGCGATGCTGACGACCAGCCGCAGATTGTGCTCGATCATCTTCTGCCGCGCCTCGAAATCGCCATCGCGTGTGGCGCGTGCATATTCGAGCTCGGCGGCCGGCGAGAGCAGCGGATTCTGGCCGATCTCGTTCAAGTAGATCTGGGTGATGTCGTTGAGAAAGTCGGCGCCGACCCCCACCGTCGGGACGTCGAGCGGAAGTTCTCGGGTCAGCGTATCGGGCTCGCGGGCGACGTGACCGTCGTTGTCGTCGTCGAAGCGCCGCGAGTTGGACGTCATGCGGGCGGCAGGTACTTCGACGGATCGATGGGTTTGCCGAGCCGTCGGATTTCGAAATGAAGCTTTACCTGGTCCGTATCCGTATCGCCCATTTCACCGATCTTTTGTCCCTTGCTTACGTGCTGGCCTTCTTTGACGAGGATCTCGCGGTTGTGCGCGTACGCCGATAAAAACGTGTTGTTGTGCTTGACGATGATGAGCTTGCCGTAACCCCGGAGCCCGGACCCCGCGTACACGACTCTGCCCGCGGCGCTGGCGAGGACCGGCTGGCCGGGCTTGCCGCCGATGTCTATTCCCTTCAGATTGGCATTCTCCGAAAATCCGGCGATCACTTTGCCGCTGGTCGGCCAAGCCCAGTCGATCTTGTCATCGTCGATCTGGGGAATGCGCGCGGATTCCGATTTCGGCGGCGCAGTGACGGTGGGAGCCGTCGATGGCGCCACAGCGGGCGGCGCTGCGGCAGGCGGCGGGGCTTGTACCTGCGGGGCCGGCGCTGCAGCAGGCGCACGCGGCGGCGGTGCGGAATTCAATTGTGCCAGCGCCTGCTCGGAGTAGGGGAACTTCACCGCCTTGGGCTCGCTCTTGTAAGTCGCGGTTCGTCACGCCGGATGGCGCGCTCGCGCCTTGCCCTGCCGGCGACAATACAAGAACCTGGCCCACTCGAATCACGTTGGGATTCTCGATGTTGTTCCACGCGGCGAGCTGGCGATAGTCGAGCCCGTGATCGAGCGCGATCTGCGCGAGCGTCTCGCCTTGCTTGACCACGTAAGTCTGCACGCGCGCTTCGGGTTCGCGTGGAAGCGGCGCGACGGGAGGTGCGGAGGGCGGCCGAAATAGGGGAGGTGGCGGGCGCTCGTCTACCGGCGCCGGAGCGCGCGTCATGCAGCCGGTGAGCAACACACCGACAGCAAGACCAATCAGGGATCTGTAGAAGCGACGCGGCGGTGTCATGCGAGTCCGGTAAGCAACGGGACGAATCTTACCGCGTCGTACGCTTGCTCGCGGACTCCGTCTGACGCCTTGTCGATCACCGTCAGTCGCTGCACGCCGCGCAGATCATCGTCGCGGTTGGTGAGCGGCAACACCATGCGAGCGCCGGTTTTGAGGTAGCGCAGCAGCGCGACGGGAATTTGCGTCGCCGCGGCAGTGACGATGATGCCATCGACTTCGAGGTCTTCGCCCAGGTCTGCCGAGCCGTCTCCGTGCTTGATGCGCACGTTGTCGAGCTTGAGCGCGCGAAGATTGCGGCGCGCTTTGGCGACGAGCGCGGCGACGCGCTCGACGGTATACACCTCGTCGGCAAGATGGGCGAGCACGGCCGTCTGATACCCGCAGCCGGTGCCGACTTCGAGCACTCGCTGCAGCTTTCCACCGGCGCGCAACAGCTCGCTCATGCGCGCTACGACGTACGGCTGGGAAATGGTCTGTCCCGAACCGATCGGCAGCGGGCCATCCTCGTAGGCGCGGATCGCCAGCGCTTCCTCGACGAAGATATGACGGGGGACAGCGGTCATCGCCGAGAGCACAGCCTCGTCGCGGATCCCCTGCTCGCGAAGGCG
Organism: Betaproteobacteria bacterium; assembly: GCA_005889025.1. Classification (GTDB taxonomy): domain Bacteria; phylum Pseudomonadota; class Gammaproteobacteria; order Burkholderiales; family Casimicrobiaceae; genus PALSA-1003. The sequence goes on along the minus strand of VBCZ01000068.1, from coordinate 3,598 downwards.
CTCGACCATGCGCACGCGCGTGCGCGCCGACGTCATGCCGATGCCGTCGAATTTTTCGACACCCGTCGTCATGCGTTTGCACCCGTCTCCACCCGAGCATCGAGCCAGGCGGCAACGCGAGGCATGTCGGCGCGGTTGGTCAGATCGATCTGCAACGGCGTCACCGACACATAGCCCCGTTCCACGGCGTCGAAATCCGTTCCCGCGCCGGCATCCGCCGCCGCGCCCGCAGCACCGACCCAATAACTCGTCTCACCGCGCGGTGTTTGCGTCTTGATTACGGGCTCGGCCTTATGCCGCTTACCCAGCCGCGTGACACGCCGACCTTTGAGCTCCGCGTGCGCGATGTCCGGAACGTTGACGTTGAGAAGCCACGCGCCGGACGGTTGTCGGCGATGCTGCAGCAGCAGATCGACGATCACTTTCGCCGCCGTCTCGAGGTGCTTTCCGGCTTTGCTGGTAAGCGATACGGCGATCGACGGTATGCCCAGAAGATAGCCCTCCATCGCGGCGGCGACAGTGCCCGAGTAGATCGTGTCGTCGCCCATGTTCGCGCCCAGATTGATTCCGGAAATCACCATGTCGGGCAAACCTTCGAGCAGCCCCGTGACCGCGAGATGAACGCAGTCGGTCGGCGTACCGTTGACGAACAGGAATCCGTTGGGGGCCCGGCGAACGGTGAGCGGCCGATCCAGCGTCAGCGAGTTGGACGCACCGCTCCGGTCGCGCTCCGGCGCGACGACCGTGATCTCGGCGTAGGCCGCGAGATCCGCGGCGAGGCGTTCCAGTCCGGGAGAGAAATAACCGTCGTCGTTGCTGAGAAGAATGCGCATCACGTAGCCTGGCCGCGACGACACCCATCAGCGTCGCGCGTCCATCATTATAGCGGCAGCGCAGCAGGAGCGACGATTCAGCGCGGCACGCGACGATCTCGGTACCGCTACTTCCGGTCGCCGGACATCATCGCTTTCATCCGACGGTCCAATTCCTCCGGTGGAACATCTTCCTTATGCGTCGCGATCGTCCACATGTGGCCGGAAGGATCGACGATCGTTCCGCTGCGGTCACCATAGAACTGGTCCTTAACGGGATGCTTGACCTCGCCCCCGGCGGCAACCGCGCGGGCGAATTGCGCATCGACGTCGGCGACGTAGAACATCAGCGTGATCGGCGTGCCGCCCAAGGTTTGCGGACTCTTGTGGCCCATCTCGGGCATCTCGTCGGCAAGCATCACCGTCCCTTGTCCGATCTTGACCTCGGCATGGCCGACTTTGCCACCGGGGCCGGGAAGCCTCATCACCTCGGTTGCGTCGAACGCCTTCTTGTAAAAATCCAGGAGCTTCGCCGCGTCTTTGGCGATGAGATACGGCGTCACACCGGCATAGCCTGACGGAATGGCTTGAACCATGAATACACTCCTCCGATGTTGGTACGTTGACTAAAACGCGGCCGGCGAACGGGAGCGTTTGCGTCCACACGCTGGACGATCAGGCTAAGGGGCTGTGAAAATCGCGATCGACCATTCCGACCCCTGACGAGGGACACTACAGTCACCGCCCCGGCTCATTGTGGTAACCGAGCCGGGGCCCAGGTTTGGTGTTCCAACTTCGTATCAACTTGGATCCCGGCCTGCGCCGGAATGACTTGAGTATCGGTGTGTCGATCGAGCAATGCCGGGCTGTCGCCGCTGCCCGCTGAGCGCAGGTGTACCTGGCAGGCGGCTAGTGCGCGGGCTTTTCGCCCGAAACGCCGTTCAGCGCTGCGGCCACCTGCTTGATCGATATCGTTGCACTATGCAACGCCTCACATGCGTCGCGCGCCTTGGACGCCGAAAGCACGAGCGATTCACCGGGAAGGTGCGGATCGCAACTCAAATCGATCTTCAATGCGGCGAGCGCATCCATCACTTTGTACAGTTCTTCTTTGACGTCAGGTTCCATCGCTCCCCTCCGAAGCGGCACCTCAAGCTAGCCATGACCACCATGATTATTCGGCTCACCGAAATCGGGATTGGCTGAACGGGCGGCGCCTCCCCGTTTCTCGGCAGCCATCTTACCTATCAATTCCAGCGCTTGCCAACCCTCCGACGACTTGTCCAGAAAATGCTTCGCGCCTAGCCGAAGACTGCGCTCGCGATACTCAGGCGTGGCATGATTGGTAAATACGATCTTTACCGAAGCGCGGGCGTGCCCGCTCTCCTGGAGCGCCTGCAACACATCGAGCCCGGTCCCGGCGCTCAAAACGATGTCGAGCAGGATCGACCGCCCTGGAAAGCAAGCGAAGGATGATCGGCGAGTCTTCGACGATGTAAACGGTCAACATGGGAATGGCGTCGGCCATGACAGGGGCGATCGAAGCCGTAACGACTCCAGGAGCAAAAACAGTGCCGGGCCAAGGGCGGCGCCGTAGGCGCAGCAGAACGGTGCTCAGGCCGATTACCCCTTGTAAAACGTACAACTCGTTCCCGAGCTTACGTCCAAATATTCATTTCGGGCAGCTGCCGGATTACAACAAAATCCGGCGAGAGACCGCCGTAAGCGCTGCCTTTCGACCGGTGCGTCGCTCGCGAGATCGATACCTCGTGGAACGGACTCGGCGGCCTGACCGGACCGATATCTGCGCAGCCAATGGATGATTGAAAGAACGTCGACGAGGAAGTCCTTGATCTCATCCATGCATCAATGAAGCCAAGGGTAAACAGCGACGTCGGCAGCACGTTTGCGCGCCGCGGCTGCTATCGCTTATGCTGCGCGAGCGTCGCGCATCGCGCATCGGCCATCTTTCGACGATGAGCTCTTCGATCGGATCTTCCACCTGGCAAGCACTGATCGAACACCAGCGCGCGCTCCGCGGTCGCACGCTGACCGCGCTTTTCGACGCTTCACCGCAACGCTTCGAGCGCCTGTCTCTCGTTTGGGAGGACTGGCTCGCGGATTGGTCGAAGCAAAGGCTCACGCCCGAGACGATGTCGCTCCTGGTCGCGCACGCGCAGGATCGAAATCTGCCCGGTTGGATAGAGGCTCTCTTCAACGGGGAGAAAATCAATCTGTCGGAAGGGCGCCCCGCTTTGCATACGGCGCTGCGCCAGCAGACCGCAATCCGTGCGGCGCAAGCGCGCATGCGCTCGCTCGAAGCGCAGCTGCGCGGACGCCTGAGACTCGGCGCCACCGGGCGACCGATCCGTCATGTCGTCAATCTCGGCGTCGGCGGTTCTGATCTCGGTCCGAGACTGGTCTGCGAGGCGCTTGCCGGTCCGCGCGCGTTCCGCAGTGACGGCATCGATGTCGCCTTCGTGTCCAACATCGACCCGGAACAGCTCACCCGCGCGCTTACCCCGTTCGACCCGGAAAGCACGCTTTTCATCGTCGCCTCGAAAACGTTCACCACCAGCGAAACCATGGCCAATGCGCATGCGGCGCGCGATTGGCTGACCCGCTTCATCGGTGGCGGCGGCGCGCTGTCCAGTCACTTCGTGGCGGTGACCGCCAATGCCGAAGCAGCGCATGCCTTCGGCGTCGCGGGGCAGAACGTATTGCCGGTCTGGGATTGGGTGGGCGGCCGCTATTCGCTTTGGTCGGCCGTGGGGCTTCCGATCGCG
>VBCZ01000413.1 GCA_005889025.1 Betaproteobacteria bacterium | reverse complement strand
CAGGCACTTCTTGGATTCGTGCAGGAACTCGATCGGGTCCTCGATGGTGAGGATGTGGGCGTAGACGTTCTCGTTGACGTGGTTGCACATGGCAGCCAGCGTCGTCGATTCGCCCGACCCGGTCGGACCGGTGCACAGAATCAGGCCGCGCGGACGGGTCGTCAGCTCGGCAAATACGCGCGGCGCGGCCAGCTCCTCCAGCGACAGCACTTTCGACGGAATTGTCCGGAAGGCGACGGCGGCGCCGCGCTCCTGGTTGAACGCATTGACGCGAAAGCGGGCGAGATTGGGAATGCCGAAGGAAAAGTCGCATTCGAGCATTTCCTCATAGGTTTTGCGCTGCGCGTCGCTCATGATGTCGTACACCATGGCATGCACGTCCTCGTGCTCCATCGGCGGCAGGTTGATCCGCCTGATGTCGCCATGGACCCGAATCATTGGCGGCAGTCCCGCCGACAGATGCAAATCCGACGCTTTGTTCTTGACCGCAAATGCGAGCAGTTCGGCAATGTCCATTTATAATCCCACGGGCCGCGTAAGGGCCGGCTATCGCGGCAAGCCCGTCATCCGATTATGAGCCTATACGAGAAGGCGTGGCAAGCAATCCTCGCGCGAATCGCCGCCGCTGCGGCCGCGGCGGGGCGGAATCCGGCCGAGATACGGCTGCTCGCCGTCAGCAAAAGCTTTCCGCCGGACGCCGTTCGCGCGGCCTACGCGCTGGGTCAGCGCGCGTTTGGCGAGAATTATGTTCAGGAGGCGATTTCGAAGGCCGACGCCCTTGCCGACCTCCCGGATGTCGAGTGGCATATGATCGGACCGCTGCAAAGCAACAAGGCTCGCTTGGCCGCGAGGCGCTTCGCATGGATCGAGACGGTCGATCGACTGCGAATTGCCGAGCGGCTTGCCGAGCGGCACGATCCGCAGCTGCCGCGCCTCGACGTGTGCGTGCAGGTCAATATCAGCGGCGAGGCAAGCAAGAGCGGGGCCGCGCCCCGGGACGCCGTCGCGCTGGCGGAGGCGATTGCTCATCTGCCGCGACTTGCCTTGCGAGGCTTCATGGGGATTGCCCGGGCTGGCTCGGACGGAAGCGCGCAGCGCGAGCAATTCAGGGCACTGCGCCGCATTTTCGAAATGGCGCAATCGCGCGGACTTCGCGTGGACACGTTGTCGATGGGCATGTCCGACGATCTGGAAGCGGCGATCGCCGAGGGCTCGACGCAGGTGCGCATCGGCAGCGCGCTGTTCGGCCCGAGGAGCTAGCGCTGGCCCTCGCGCAGCCGGGGCACAACCCCAGCTGTGGGTGCGAATTCATTCGCACGGGCTGCGACATTGACAGTTGCGCCCGAATGAATTCAGGCCTACAAAACCGCACGGTGAGTGCGAATTCAGTCAGATAAACACGTGAACATCACTTTTATCGGTGGCGGGAATATGGCGCGAGCGCTGATCGGCGGTCTGGTCGCGCGCGGCTCCGCATCGCATGCGTTTGCAGTCGTCGATGTCTCCGCGGAGGCTCGCTCGACCATTGCCGCGCGCTTCGGCGTCGCGACTTTTAGCGAGATCGAAGCTCCCGCGGTTTCGCATGCCGATGTGATCGTGCTTGCGGTCAAGCCCCAAAACGTCAGGGGCGCCGCGCGCGAGCTTGCCACGCTCCTCAAGCGTCAGGTCGTGCTCTCGATCGCCGCCGGCATCCGGTTGTCGGATCTGTCACGCTGGCTGCTTGGATATCGTAGGCTGGTGCGCGCGATGCCGAATACGCCAGCGATGGTCGGCGCAGGCATCGCCGGATTGTTTGCGTTGTCCGGAGTCGACGGCGAGGGCCGGTTGCGCGCCGCAGCCGTGCTCGAAGCGGTCGGAGGCATACTCTGGTGCGAGCGCGAAAGCGACCTCGATGCCGTCACGGCCGTATCCGGCAGCGGCCCGGCGTATGTTTTCTATTTTCTCGAAGCGCTCGAGGAGGCCGCTCTCGAGCTGGGTTTTGCTCCCGCGGAGGCAAGGCGGCTCGCGCTGGTGACTTTTTCGGGCGCGATTCGTCTGGTCGAGCAGGGTGATTCGGAACCCGGGCTTCTGCGCGCGCAGGTCACCTCCAAGGGCGGAACCACTGAGCGCGCGGTGAAGGTTCTGGATGAGGCCGACGTGAAAGCCGTGCTCAAGGCGGCGGTGCGGGCCGCGGCCGAGCGGGCCAAGGAACTCGGCGACCGCCTCGGCGAGGAGCCGTGATGGTTACCGAGGCGCTGCGGTTCCTGATCAACACTGTTTTTGGGTTCCTGGTCTATGCGGCGTTGCTGCGCTTCATCATGCAATGCCTGCGCGCGCCCTTCCGTAACCCGGTGGGCCAGGCGGTGAGCGCGCTCACGGACTGGGCCGTAAAACCGCTGCGCAAGCTCCTTCCCGGGTTCCACGGATACGACTGGGCCTCTCTTGCGTTTGCGTGGGTCGGTCAGGTGCTCTGGCTTGTCGCGCTGGCGGGGATTTCGGGCGCGGCGTTTTCACCGACGCTGCTCGGCTATCTCGCGATTCTCGCCGTGGTCGAGCTCGTCAAGGCCGCGCTTTGGATTCTGATAGCTGCGGTATTGGTGCAAGCCATCCTGTCCTGGGTCGCGCCCGACGGGCCGCTGGCAGGCGTGCTCAACGCGCTGACTTTCCGGGTGCTCGCTCCCGTTCGCCGCGTTGTTCCGCCGCTGGGCGGTTCGCTTGATCTTTCGCCGCTGATTGTCATCGTACTGGCGCAGCTGGTGCTGATCCTTCCCGTCGCCATGCTCGAACAAGCCGTTGGCCAGATCTTTCGCTGAAGGCAGGACGTGGCGCCACGCCGGCGCCGAGGCCTCGATCGTACTCGAGATCCATGCGCAACCGGGCGCGAAGCGCAGCGAAGTGGCCGGCGTGCACGTTGATGCTGTAAGGATCCGGATCGCCGCGCCGGCAATTGAAGGCAAGGCGAATGCCGCGTTGCTCGCCTTTCTGGCGGAAATCTTCGGCGTGCCTCGGAAGAATGTCACGCTGATCCGGGGCGCCCACGGTCGAAGAAAAACGGTCCGGATCGAGGATCCCGCGCTGCGGCCCGACCGAACCTGGGAAGATTCCGGCTAGCGCTTTAAGCAGCGAGCGCGTTGGCGAGCCGCACGAAGTCGGCCACCGCCAGAGTTTCGCCGCGAGCGCCCGGCGCGATGCCTTCATTTTCGAGTTCGCTTGGGGTGGCAAGGCCTTTGAGCGCATTGCGCAGCGTCTTGCGCCGCTGTCCGAACGCCGCCGCAACCAGGCGAGCGAACAGCGCATGGTCGGCGACCGGCGGGCGCTGCGCGCCGAGCGGAATCAGCCTTGCCACCGCCGAATCGACCTTCGGCGGCGGACGGAAGGCCCCCGGCGGAACGACGAACAGGCGCTCGATGTGAAAGCGAACCTGAAGCATCACCGAGAGCCGTCCATATTCCGGCGTTGCCGGCGATGCGGTCATTCGCGCAACGACCTCCTTCTGCAACATGACGGTGATGTCGCGCAACTGCGCCTCGTATTGCGCAAGGTGGAAAAGCAGCGGCGAAGAGATGTTGTAGGGAAGGTTTCCGATCACGCGCAAACGCTCACCCAGGGTCGCAAAATCGAAGCTCAGCGCGTCGGCGACGCGCAAATCGAGGCGGGAGGAGGGATAGTCCGCGGCGAGCTTCGCGGCGAGGTCGCGATCGATCTCGATAACGGTGAGCCGCTCGACGCGGTCCAGCATCGGCTGCGTCAGAGCGCCGAGGCCCGGACCGATCTCGACCACGCGATCCTCGCGCGTCGCGTTCACGGCGTCGAGAATTCGCTCGATGTAATGGCGATCGACCAGAAAGTGCTGGGCGAAGCGGCGGCGTGGAAAATGGCTTTCCATGTTCATCGGCCACGCTTCGCTTCAAGGTGATCCGCGAGAAACGTGTGCCGATCCGGTGCGCCCTTGCGCTTGCGGTCTATCAAGCGTTACGCAACCACGCTTTAGCGCGCGCGTCGCGCGCTGAGAGCTCGATCGCGAGATCGATCGCAGCGAAAAGCGATCCCGGGTCGGCGCGCGCCGCGGCCTGCCCGTCGGCGGCCAGGTCGAGCGCGGTGCCGTGGTCGACCGACGTGCGCACAATGGGAAGTCCCAGCGTCACGTTGACGCCGTGGCCGAAGCTTGCGTGTTTGAGCACCGGCAATCCCTGGTCGTGATACATCGCCACGATGCAGTCGAATTGCCGGGCCTTGTCGGGCACGAACACCGTATCGGCGGGAAGCGGACCGGCGATGTCCAAGCCTTCGTTTTTCATCGTGGCGATGACCGGCTCGATGACATCCATCTCCTCGTGGCCGAGATAGCCGCTCTCGCCTGCGTGCGGATTGAGCCCGCAAACGCCGATGCGAGGACTCGCGATGCCGAACTTGGCGCGGAGCTCCGCAACAGTGACCCGCAGCGTTCGTGCCAGCAGTTCGCGCGTGAGCGCGCCAGGGACGGCGGCGAGCGGGATGTGGGTCGTCGCCAGCGCCACTCGCAACGAGCCCCACGGCGCGGCACCCACCAGCATCATGACGACAGTCGATCCCGTGCGCTCCGCCA
>VBCZ01000412.1 GCA_005889025.1 Betaproteobacteria bacterium | reverse complement strand
GTCGAAGCGCCATTTTCGGTCAGGGTGAGATCCATGCCCTTGCCCCGAAGCTCCACGTTGCCATTGCTGTAGCGCATGCCGCCCGATGTGGATGGAATCTGGTAGAGCGTGATTTTCTCTCCCGTGGCGGTGAGCATCCGCGCTTCGCCCGATTCGAAACGGACGATAAGGCGCTCACCGACCAGCTGGCAGGCAAAGGTGTTCTTGGCGGCCTGCTCTTCTTCCTTGGTCGGCTTGTGAATCTGCTCGCAGCCGACAACCACCGCAACCGCGACGGTTATCGCCGTACAACCAATGAGCTGTCTACGCATCGCTATTTCATGCGGCCCTAGCGCACGACCTCGCAAAGTTTCGCGCTGCGGTCGCGGCCGCCGCTCTGGGGGGTGAACACAAAAGCGCACAGATCGAAGCCTTCCTGTGCAAGCGTGCCGGCGATGGTCTTGAGCGCTTCGTCGGACAGCGCAGGCTCTCTCGACAGGATGCGACCGTAACGCAGGGAAGGGTGTCCCGTCGCGACCCACCGGTACCCCGGCTCCAAGGCGATAACGATAATTTCGCGACCGAAGGGATACCACCAGATGCCGAGAAAATGCACCGCGGTTGTCTTGAGGACCGATGGCAACGCAGGATCGAGTGCGCGCGAACGCGCCTCGTTGACCTCCGGCGTGCCGTCGTCGCGGATGCAATGGCTGCGCGACGCGATCGCGCCGTTCTCGGCGGGAGCGTATTCACTTCGGGTGTCGCGAGCGCAACGACTTTGCAAAAAGCCGCGGATCGCCGCGATCTCGTACCACGTGCCCATATAGCGGTTGAGATCGAAGTCCGCTACCGGGTTGAGCGCATTGGCCGGCGAAAGCAAGCCGAGCAGAAGAAGCGGCGCGAAACGCCGCAAGCGTCGGCGATAAGATTTGAAACCGGTCATACGTATGGTATCCCTGCGGGCGCCAACAAGTTACGCTAGCAGTCGACCACGTTGACCGCGAGCCCTCCGAGCGACGTCTCCTTGTACTTGGCCATCATATCGCGGCCGGTTTCGTACATCGTCTTGATCACGGCGTCGAGCGCGACGCGGTGGGTGCCGTCTCCGCGCAGCGCGAGCGATGCGGCGTTGATCGCCTTCACCGCGCCCATCGCATTACGCTCGATGCACGGGATCTGCACCAGGCCGCCGACGGGATCGCAGCTCATTCCGAGATGGTGCTCGATGCCGATTTCCGCGGCGTTTTCGATTTGCGCGTTGCTGCCGCCGAGCGCCGCGGCGAGGCCGGCCGCCGCCATCGAGCAGGCGACGCCGACTTCGCCCTGGCACCCGACTTCCGCGCCGGAAAGCGATGCGTTTCGCTTGCACAGGCCTCCGATCGCCGCCGCGGTGAGCAGAAAGGCAACGATGCCGTCCTCGTCGGCTTCCTCGTAGAACTCGCGATAGTAGCGGATCACGGCCGGGATCACGCCTGCTGCCCCGTTGGTGGGTGCGGTGACCACGCGGCCTCCCGCTGCGTTTTCCTCGTTGACCGCGATCGCATAGACGCTTACCCAGTCGATCATCTCCGTGGGACTGTGCGTGTTCTGCGCCCGCTTGGCGATCAGCGAATCGCGCAGTCCCTTGGCGCGGCGGCGGACGTTGAGTCCTCCCGGTAACACGCCGTCGCGTCTCATGCCCCGCTCGATACTGTCGTTCATCGCCGCCCAGCGCTCGAGCAGGCCCGAACGCACCTGATCCGGGCTGCGCAGCGCGAGCTCGTTGATGCGCATCATTTCCGGGATGCGCTTGTGCGCGGCCTCCCCTTTTTGCAGAAGCTCCGCCGCGGAGGTAAACGGATAAGGCACGCGGAGCGCGGGCGCCGCATCGGCAAGATTTTCAATGTCGTCTTCGTCGACGACGAAGCCGCCGCCCACCGAGTAATACACTTTTCGCGAAACGATGCCTGCATCGCCGTCGAACGCGGTGAAGCGCATGCCGTTGCTGTGGAAGGCGAGCGTTTTGTCGATGCGGAAGCGCAGATTTTCATCGACGCGAAACGGGATCGTATGCTGTGCATCGAGCGTGAGCTGGTTCTGCTCGTATATCCGCTGCAACTTGGATTCGACCTGGTCCGGATCGATTCGATCGGGTGTTTCTCCCGACAATCCGAGCAGCACCGCGCGATCGGTGCCGTGCCCGCGTCCTGTCAGCGCAAGCGAGCCGTAGAGATCGATCGAGATGCGGGCTGTTTGCGCGAGCTTGCCGTCATGCGACAGCGCGCGCACGAATCGCAGCGCGGCGCGCATCGGTCCCATCGTGTGCGAGCTCGATGGTCCGAGGCCGATCTTGAAGAGATCAAATGCGCTGATGAACATCGTGTATCGAAATGCAGGTGGTAGACTGTTAAGCGCAACTTTTTTTGACCCGGATTCAGCAAAGATGCGCGCCGGCATCCAAGGTCGAAGCAACGATTGGAACACTGCGCTTTCGCTCGCGGGCAGATCGAGCAAAGCGCCTGACCCGGAGCTGACACGATCGTACGAACGCGCTCGATTGGCGTCTATTGTACCCCTGAAGACGCGATGATGTCCGTGCTTGGCCTCGTCTTCCGACTTGTGCTCGCGGCGGCAGCGCTTACATTCGTGCTAACCGCAACCGCGGCCTCCATCGACGCGGGCTGGCGCGCATATCAGCGCGGCGACTACGACACGGCGTTCCGGCATTACGAGCGCGCCGCCCAGGCCGGCGACCGTCTTGCGCAGTTCAACCTGGCGATGATGCTCATTCGGGGCGAAGGCGGCGGGGAGGACATCGCCGCCGGCGTCGAGTGGCTGCGCCGGTCCGCCGACGGCGGCATGGCACGGGCGCAGTACAATCTCGGCCTGCTATACGAAAGCGGCACCGGCGTGCCTCGCTCGCTGACCGATGCTACCGCATGGTGGCAAAAGGCCGCCCAGCAAGGTCTGGCCGAGGCTCAAGTGCAGTTGGCGACGCAATATTTTCTCGGACGCGGCGCGCCCAAGGATTGGAAGCTCGCGGCCAAGTGGTACGAAGCGGCGGCGGAAAACGGCGACGGCGGCGCGCAGTACATCATCGCCAGCTTCTACGAGCATGGCGACGGCGTCGCGCAGGACCTGCGCAAGGCGCTCGCCTGGTACGTGCAGGCGGCTCGACAGGGAGACGTCGGCGCCGCGGCGCAAGCCAAGGACGTGGCGCGACGCCTGGGTATGCAGCCGTAGCACGGCGCAACCCCGGGTATCAGGTCTAGCGCTCCACTCGGTGCCTGTCGGGAATGCGTTGCCGGCGCGCGGCGAGCACCGCCGCACGCGCGCCGTTCGCGCTCTGAAAGCGCAGCTTGTCGGGATAGGAAAGGACTTCCGGCAGCTCGCCCGAAGCTAGCTTTTGCTGCGCTGCGCACCACCACCCGGCATCGAGCAGTTCGGCATGCGCGGCGAGGAAGTCTCTGCGCACCGCGGGATCGGTCAGCAGGAACGTGGCGAACTCCTCCGGGAAAACGTCGGTGGGCCCTACCGGATACCACACGTCGCTGGACATCTCGTCATAGCCCTCGGGCGGCGGTGGAATGCGGCGGAAGCTGCACGCGGTCAGGAACTCGATCTCGTCGTAGTCGTAGAACACGATGCGACCGTAACGGGTGACGCCGAAATTCTTGAACAAGAGATCGCCGGCGAAGATGTTGACTGCGGCGAGCTGACGAATCGCGTCGCCGTAGTCACGCATGACATGCTCGCGCTGCATGGGCGTCGCGTTCTCGAGATAAATGTTGAGCGGTGTCATCCGGCGCTCGATGTAGAGGTGCTTGACGACGATCGTGTCACCGTATTCCTCGATCAGCGAGGGCGCCACCGATTGCAGCTCGGCCAGCAGCTCGGGAGTAAAACGCTCGCGCGGGAACGCCACGTCGGAATACTCGAGCGTGTCCGCCATGCGGCCGACGCGATCGTGGTGCTTGACGAGCACGTACTTGTCCTTCACCTGTTCGCGCGTCGTGTCCTTCGAAGGCGAAATTTTGTCGCGGATGACCTTGAACACGTACGGATACGACGGGAGCGTAAACACCGTCATCACCAGGCCTTTGATGCCGGGAGCAACGATAAAATTGTCGGTCGAGTGCCTCAGATGATGCAGAAAGTCGCGAAAGAAGAGTGTCTTGCCCTGCTTCTGCAGGCCGAGCATGGTGTAGAGCTCGGCTTCGGTACGTTCGGGGACGATCTGCCGCAGGAAGGCCACGTACGCAGACGGAACCTCCATGTCGACCAGAAAATACGCGCGGTTGGCCGAGAAAAGGAGGGCGATCTGCTCGGGCTCCATGAGCAGCGCATCGACGTAGAGCTTGCCGCCACTGTCGTGCTTGATCGGGACCGCGAACGGGTGCGAGTTGTACCCGTTGACGATGCGGCCCACGACGTATGCGGTGCGATTGCGGAAGAACAGGCTCGACAGCACCTGGATCTGGTAGTTCGCCTCGAGTCGGAACGGTCGCGGTAGTCGGCAAAGCCGCGATCGAGCCGGAAATCGAGAACGACGTCGATCAGGGCATGACGTAACCCGTGCTGCCTCGGGTAGTAGGAGCGGTACGACGGCGGCTCCGCGTCGATATGCTCGGTCGACACCGCAGGACGCACGAAAAGGCAGCGATTGTGGAAATAGATGCGGTGCAGAATTTTGCACGATACCGAATTGAAAAACGTTTCCGCACATTCGGGCTGTTTGTGATCGACAATGAGCGCGATGTAACGACGTTTGACCTCCTGCCAGCGGTCGTCGTCGATCCGGTCGCAGCCGAACTCGCGCTCCAGCAGCGAGACCGTTTCCGCGACGCGTCGGTCGTAGAAGTCGATACGGTCGCGCGACACGTGGCTGATGGCCAGCCAATTTCCCGCCTCGAAGTGGCGTTTGGCCAGTCGCGCGCAGTCACGGAACAGCGCGTAGTGGCGGTTGAAGC
>VBCZ01000411.1 GCA_005889025.1 Betaproteobacteria bacterium | reverse complement strand
AAGGTCCGCATCCGCGCGCGAGGGCGGCAAATCGAAGTCGAGGATCGCGGTGCGATCGTAGAGCGTCATGAGGGCGACCCGCTGGCCTTCGTCGGCCAGTTTCTGCGCCGCTACCGCGCGGTGGCGCGCCCGGGATTGCCGCGATTCAGCGGCGGACTCGCCGGATATTTTGCATACGACACCGTGCGCCACATCGAGACCCGACTCGCCGATACGGCGCCTCCCCCGGTGCCCGATCTCGCCGAGATTCCCGACGTTCTGTTGCTCCTGACCGAAGAGCTCGCCGTCGTCGACAATCTCGCCGGCAAGATTTCGCTCATCGTCTACGCCGACCCCGCCGAGCCGAACGCATACTGGAGCGCAAACGACCGCCTGCATGAGCTGCGGCGCAAGCTGCGAGCGCCGGTGGCGATCCCGTTTCAGACGGCGACGAGTGTGACGACCGCGGATAGCGAGTTCGGCGCGCAGGAATTCCAGGCCGCGGTGGCCCGATCGCGCGAATACATCATCGCCGGCGACATCATGCAGGTCGTGATCTCGCAGCGCATGCGGCGGCCGTTCACCGCACCGCCGCTGTCGCTGTACCGTGCTCTGCGCTCGCTCAATCCTTCGCCGTACATGTTCTATTACGACTTCGGGGATTTTCATGTCGTCGGCGCGTCGCCGGAGATTCTTGTGCGCAAGGAAGGCGGCAACATCACGCTTCGCCCTATTGCGGGCACGCGGCCGCGCGGCGCGACGCGCGATGCCGACGAAGCGCTGGCGAAGGAGCTCCTGGCCGATCCCAAGGAGATCGCCGAGCACGTCATGTTGCTCGACCTCGGCAGGAACGATGTCGGCCGCGTCGCGGAAACGGGCTCGGTGGAAGTGACGGACCGCATGGTGATCGAACGCTATTCGCACGTGATGCACATCGTTTCCAACGTCGAGGGGAAGCTCAAGCCCGGGCTTACCAGTATCGACGTGCTGCGCGCGGCGTTTCCCGCCGGCACTGTGAGCGGTGCGCCCAAGGTGCGCGCGATGGAGATCATCGATGAGCTCGAGCCTTCGCGACGAGGGATTTATGCGGGCGCGGTCGGTTACATCAGTTTCCACGACGACATGGACACCGCGATCGCGTTGCGCACGGCGGTCCTCAAGGACGGAACCATGTATGCGCAGGCTGGAGGAGGCATCGTCCACGATTCGTCTCCGGAAGCGGAGTGGCAGGAAACGCTCAGCAAGCTGCGTGCGTTGCAGCGTGCGGCGGACATGGTACAGCTCGGACTCGACGCGGAAGGCTGACATGCTGCTGTTGATCGACAACTACGACTCGTTCACCTACAACCTCGCGCAATACCTGGGCGAGCTCGGCGCGGACGTGCACGTGCATCGCAACGATGCCATCACGCTCGAGCAGGTCGCCGCCTGGCGGCCGGACAAGATCGTCATTTCGCCGGGGCCGTGCACTCCTGCGGAGGCGGGCATTTCTGTGCCCATGGTGCAGCGTTTTGCGGGCGATATTCCGATTCTCGGCGTCTGTCTCGGCCATCAGGCGATCGGTCAAGCCTACGGCGGGCGCATCGTGCGCGCGGGCCGCGTCATGCATGGCAAGCTCTCTCTGGTCACGCATCGCGGCGAGGGGCTCTTCTCCGGAATCAAGAACCCCCTCACGGCAACCCGCTACCATTCGCTTGTCATCGAGCGCGCAAGCCTGCCTGCCTGCCTCGAGATCACCGCCGAAAGCGATGACGGCGAGATCATGGGCGTTCGTCATCGCGAGCATGATGTCTGCGGCGTCCAGTTTCATCCGGAAGCGATCCTGACCGAACAGGGTCACGATCTTCTGCAGAATTTCCTGAAGACTTCGTAAAGGAAAACCGCCATGCCGCTTGATTTGCAGGACGCGCTGCAGCGCACGATCGAACACCGCGAGATCTTTCACGACGAAATGCTCGCGCTCACGGTGGGTCTGCGGGTAAAGAAGGAGACGATCGGTGAAATCGCCGCCGCGGCGCAGGTGATGCGCGAGTTCGCAACTCAGGTCGACGTACCCGATCGCGACAAGCTCGTGGATATCGTCGGCACGGGCGGAGATGCGTCGCATACGTTCAATATCTCGACCGCCTCGATGTTCGTTGCTGCCGCGGCGGGGGCGCGTGTCGCCAAGCATGGCGGAAAATCGGTATCGTCACGCTCGGGGAGCGCCGACGTTCTCGAGGCGCTGGGCGCGAACATCATGCTCAAGCCCGCGCAGGTCGCCGCATGCATCGCGGAAACGGGGATCGGATTCATGTTCGCGCCCAGCCACCACAGTGCGATGAAGCACGCCGCGCCCGTGCGCAAGGAACTTGGCGTGCGCACGATTTTCAATATCCTGGGACCGCTGACGAATCCGGCCGGAGCGGCGAACCAGCTGCTCGGCGTTTTCCATCCCGATCTTGTCGGCATTCAGGTCCGCGTCCTGCAGCGCCTGGGTAGCAAGCATGTGCTGGTCGTCTACGGCAAGGATGGCATGGACGAGGTTTCGCTCGGGGCCGCCACGATGGTGGGCGAGCTCAAGGACGGCGAAGTGCGCGAATACGAGATTCACCCGGAAGACTTCGGCCTGCGGATGATTTCCAACCGGGGACTCAAGGTGGGCGACGCGCTCGAATCGAAGACGATGGTGCTCGAGGCGCTGGATAACGCCGAAGGAACCCCGCGCGAGATCGTCGTGCTCAACGCCGGAGCTGCGCTGTATGTCGCGAACGTGGCCGCGTCGATTGCGGAGGGAATCGAGCAAGCGCGGCAGACGGTCGCCTCGGGCGCCGCCAAAGCCAAGCTCGAGCAATTCGTCGCGACCACTCGCAAGCTCGCGCTAACTCCGGGCTGATTCGCATGTCCGAGCGCGCCACGCATCTCGCGTACCGGTTTGCCTCGGCAGACGATTGCGAGCTTCTCGGTGCGTGGAACAAGCAGCTCATCGACGATGAAGGTCACGACAATCCCATGAGCGTCCGTGAGCTCGCCGACCGCATGCGCGGATGGCTGGCGGCCGAGTATCGCGCAGTGATCTTCGAGCAAAATGGAGTGCCGGTCGCCTACGCGCTGTTTCGAGATGCTCCGGAGTGGATCCATCTCCGGCACTTCTTCGTCGTGCGCGACCGAAGGCGCCGCGGCGTCGGCGCTTGTGCGCTCGCGTTGCTCCAGGAGAACGTTTTCTCTCGCGACAGGCGGGTACTCGTCGAGGCGATGGAACGAAATCGCGGTGGGCTCGCGTTCTGGCACAACGCAGGCTTTGTCGATCGCTACGTCGGCCTCGAGCTTTCGCCGGCACGGCAAGCGGCGGGCTGACGGGCGCTCCCGCCATGGCCGAACGCGACATCCTGACCCGCATTCTTGCGACCAAGACAAGGGAGATTGCAGCCGCCAAGGCGTCAAGACCCTACGCCGGGATGCGCGCCGACGCGGAAGCCGCACCGCCGCCGCGTGACTTCGAGTCTGCGCTGCGCGATAAGATCGCGGCGGGGCGACCGGCGGTTATCGCCGAGATCAAGAAGGCGAGCCCGAGCCGCGGCATTCTGCGGCCGATCTTCGATCCGCCCGCGATAGCTCGCCGTTACGAGGCGGGCGGCGCGGCGTGTCTTTCGGTATTAACCGATCGTGATTACTTCCAGGGCGCGCCGGAGTTTCTCGCCGCGGCACGCGCTGCATGCGCACTCCCCGCGCTGCGCAAGGATTTCATCATCGATGAGTATCAGGTCGCCGAATCGAGGCTGCTCGGCGCGGATTGCGTCCTGCTCATCGTCGCTGCATTGGACGACGAGCGCCTGTCCGCGCTCGAGGCGTGTGCGCGCAGCTTGCGCATGGCGACGCTGGTCGAGGTACACGATTTTGCGGAGCTTGAGCGGGCGCTCAAGCTCCCTGCGGCGCTCATCGGAATCAACAACCGCAGCCTGCGCACGTTCGACGTCCGGCTCGAGACAACGCTGCAGCTCGTGCCCCGGATTCCGCGCGATCGGCTGGTCGTTACCGAAAGCGGCATCCTCGCGCCTGCCGACGTGGCCCGGATGCGCTCGCACGGCGTGCAGGCGTTTCTGGTGGGCGAGGCGTTCATGCGCGCGGCCGACCCCGGCGCCGCCCTTGCGGCGCTCTTTGCATGAGATCGAGCCTTCGATGGCTAAAGTTTCGGCGAATGTCGAGCAGGCTGCGGCGCGAGCCACCCAGGTGTCGCCAGTCGCCCCGCGCGAATCGCGCGGGGATGCGACTCCGAAGGCGGAGCAGCCGGCGACACTCGGTGCGTATCGCTCGCGACTGATGTTCGGAGCCGGCACGAGGAATGGGGAGTCAACGCGCAAGCGGACGTCTCACGGGCCTCATGCGGCTTCGTGCTGGAGCGTGAAGTAGAACGTCGCGCCTTCGCCGGGCTTCGAGTCGGCCCAGATCCGGCCGCCGTGACGGTTAATGACCCGCTGCACGATCGCCAGTCCGACGCCGGTCCCGGGATACTCGGCGGTGCTGTGCAGCCGCTGGAACACGCCGAACAGCTTGTCATAGTATCTCATGTCGAAACCGGCGCCGTTGTCTTTGACGTAGTACGTGTTCACGTTGTGTGGATCGGTGTTGCTCCGGGATCCGATTTCGATGATGGCGGGACGCTTGTCTCGCGTGAATTTGATCGCGTTGCTCAGCAGATTGGCCAACGCTTGCTTCAGCAGAGCCGGATCCGCCTCGGCGATCCCGAGGTTCCCGACGACGAAATCGATCGTGCGGCCATTGTGGTCGAAGCGCGTCTCGTCGACGATCTGCTTGACGAGTTCGTCGAGTTGCACCGGCCGGCTGTGCAGCGGCTCGCGTCCGAGCCGGGAGAAGGCGAGCAGCTCGTCGATCAATTGCCCCATGCGCTGACTGTTCGCCCGCACCACGCCGAGGAGCCTGATGCCCTCCGCGTCGAGTGTCTTCCCGTAATCCTCTTCGAGCATCCGCGCATAACCGTCGACTGCGCGCAAGGGCGAACGAAGATCGTGCGACACCGAATAAGAGAACGCATCGAGCTCCTTGTTGGCAGCCTCCAGCTCCGCGGTGCGCTCGCGCACGCGCAGCTCGAGCTCCTCGGCCTGGCGCTTGAGGCGCGCATAGAGCCGCGCCTGGTTGACAGCAATCGCGAGCTGCGTGGCCACCTCCCGTGCAATGCTCTTCTGCTCATCGGGAAACGATCCTTCTTCGCCGCCGAAGCTCACCGCCCCGATGAGCTCGCCGCCCGCGATCATGGGCATCACCATGTAACAGTGAACTCCCGAGGCGAGCAACGCATCCACTT
>VBCZ01000409.1:5875-7798 GCA_005889025.1 Betaproteobacteria bacterium | reverse complement strand
CTGCCGTGGGATGTGCAGATCGGCGCGTTGCCCTGCTGTTGCGACGCCATGTCCAGGCTGGTTCCCGTGTGGCGGAGACTGAAATCGATGCGGTTATTGAACACGCCGCGGTCGGCGGGGTTGGGGCAGCCTTCCGCAGTCCACGACATCATGCCCGCATAATCGCCGGTGTAGTTGTCGTAGCGTATGGTGGTGCGGCTGATGTCCTTGCTCACCGCGGTTCCGTTGACGGAATAGCTCAGCACGCCTGTCTTGTCCGATGTGGCGCTGAAGCTCATGCTGCCGACGCGATTGGCGCCGATGGCCGCAGGATTGAACGGCGTCGTGCCGAACCACGGGCCTGACGTTTGCATCAGGTCGCCCGTCCAGGTCGTTGCGTTGGCCGGCTGGAGCACTGCCGCGTACCACACCGGCGCGCCGCTGGCGTTGTAGACGTAGAGCGTCGCGAAAAGAATTTCTGCCCGTTGCACGAATTGAATTCCCCACCCGCTCTCGGCTTCGTTCCCCCAGAGATCGGAATTGTCCGTCGAATACGAGGTGGCTGCCGCCGGCACACTGCCAAAGCACAACACGGCGATCACACTGACGATGAGAGCTCTCCACCGCATGTCACACTCCGTTCGTTTGAACGCGCCCATCATGTGATCGTCATGCATCGAAGACAATCAGATAGTCACTGATTCGCTGTAGGCAGATTCACGTTTTCTCCATAGGAGTAGCTCTTACGATCGAGCAGAGCTCAGGCGTATAAAGTTGCAACACGCTGTTAGGCAATGCAATTAATTTGCGTCGAGAAGACGTGTCGCCACGAGGCGACAGTGGACGTCATGCCGCGTTCTTGCACAAAGATGCGCTTGGCATGGCGAGCGATCGCATCGCGAATCGGAATTGAGGAAGGGTCGGCGCTCAAGGGTTCCTGCGCCGGATTCCCACATTGATCTACGGCTGACAGCAATGTGCAAAGGCTACCGTGGAGCATTTTGGGTTTGGGTCATACAAAGCATTGGCAACACGCAACGAACCTGACATAAACTCGCCGCCGAGTTGGGCGGCGACGACCGGCCCTAGTCATCGCCGTCGGCAGACCGCATTTGTAGGCCATCGTCTGTCATGCCGGCGGCGATAGTCGGACACGAGAAACAGACGAACACCGATACCGAGAGAGGCGGGCGCCCCGCAAACTGCGCAGAAAACCCGGAGACCTTCATGGTGAATGCCTGCATCACGCGTGTTAATCGGCCAATCGCCTTCGCAGCCGCCCTTACGCTCGCCCTAAGCGGATGCGCAGCCCCGCCGGCACAGAACGCCGCGCTGCGCAGGGCACGCCAATCGCGCATACGCTTTCGATCGACCGTGATCTGGAAAATCGGATTCTGGCGCTCGACCCCGAGCGGATCACCGAGCAGGATGTGAAAAAGACGCTCGCTCTGGGTCCAACGCCCAGAATAATCCTGTCGCATGGCGGCGTGATCCTCGTCTATATGGCAATGGAGTCGTTCGGCACCTTCCTCATCGGCATGGGATACCCGGAAGATAGAATTCGCGATCCGCACAACGGCGCGTTTTCGCAAAACCCATACACGAGCAGCGAGCGCATCGCGGGTGAGGTCGCGTGGCATTACGAGCACGACGGAGTGCGGCCGATGCTCATCGGTCACAGCCAGGGCGGGATGCAGACGATCAAGGTGCTGCACGATCTTTCCGGCGACTTCGGCGACAAGATCCCGGTGTGGAATCCGGTGACGGATCGCGCCGAGCCGCGCTATACCATCGTCGATCCGCTGACCGGAGAAACGCGGCCGGTGGTGGGGACATCGGCTTCGTATGCCTCGGTCGTCGGGGCGGGCGGCTTGGAGTTCTGGGCTCCCACGGCGTGGAGCATGATCGGCCGGTTGCGCCAGATTCCCGATAGCGTCGAGGAGT
>VBCZ01000409.1:0-5850 GCA_005889025.1 Betaproteobacteria bacterium | reverse complement strand
CGACCGGAGCGAACGACCTGGACGAATACCGCCAGACAGGGCACGCGGTCGTCCACAACGTAAACTTGCCGGCAAACTACAACCACGTGTTCGTGCCCAACACGGAGCTTCTGGCGTACGACCCGCAGACGCGCGACTGGATCAACAGTCACGGCATGGAGGCGAAGGCGGACACGTCGAGCGTGCCGGATGCCTCGAAGGATAACGTGCTGTGGGCCGCTGTCGTGTGGCACGATATCAAGAAGCATTGGTGCCTGGAGGCGCAACGCCTGATCCGGGCGCGGAGCGGCCAGGGCAGGAGTTCCTCCAGCCAATCAGCGCAACGTTAGGCGCGTCGGTGATCTGAGAAGAGAATCTCCATCGCGCCCGCAAGGGCGGCGCGCGATTTTCATCTTTCGTCGTTCTTCCCCGCCTTCGGTTCGGATGACGCTGCGATGCGCAGCGTTCGACTTTGTCCTACATTTGAATCATCATTTCTCCGATACCGTGTCGCGACGGTAATGGCGATATTTCATTCGCCATTGGTCAGGATGCCGGGCGACCGACTATGGGAGACTCAAGATGAATAACCCATTGCATGCCTCCGATGCCGAAAGAGCCGCATGGTCGCCTGCCCTTACGATTTGCACTGGTGCGACCGGCTGGCGTGCCGCGCCGATGGATGCGAGATGAACGGCGAGACTCCGCTGAAGGCTTGCAGCGGCTGCGGCGTACTGGTCATCCGCACCGTCGCTTACGGCGTCTGCGTCGAGTGCGTGACAGCCGAAGCGCGCAATGCGAAGGAGGGTAATTAATCATGGCACGCCCGCTTTGGAAAGGCGCAATCACTTTCGGACTGGTGCACATTCCTGTCGAGCTGTACCCGGCCGAAGAGCGCAAGGAATTCAGGTTTTCCATGCTCGACAAGCGCGACTTCTCGCCGGTCGGCTAGAAGCGCTATAGCAAAAAGACCGGCAAGGAGGTCGACTGGAAGGACGTCGTCAAAGGTTACGAGTACGAAAAGGACCAGTACGTCGTTCTTTCCGACGAAGATTTCAAGCGTGCCAATATCAAAGCCTCGCAGACGATCGACATCGCCGCCTTCGTTCCGATGAACGAAATCCCGCCGCAATTCTACGAGAGCCCGTATTACCTCGTTCCGACCGAACGTGGTCAGAAGGTCTACACGTTGCTTCGGGAGACGTTGCGATCTGGCCGACTTGCCGCCGTGGCGCAGGTGGTCATTCGGACCGCACAACACCTTGCGGTCGTCGTTCCTGTCGGACGCGCGCTGGTGCTCAACACCCTGCGCTACGCCGATGAGTTGCGCGACACCAAGGCGTTCGAGCTTCCCGACGCGGGGCTCAAGAGCGCGCACGTGACACCCAAAGAGGTCGAGCTCGCCAAGCGGCTGATCGACGACATGACCGAGCATTGGAATCCCGAGGAGTTCAAGGACACCTACCATCAGGATCTGATGCGCCGGATCCATGAAAAAATAAAAAGCGGCGAGACGCACGTGGTCACCGAGCCCGAGGCAGAAGAGAAGGAGCCACGCCGATCCGCCCAGGTGATCGATCTCGCGACGCTGCTCAAGCAAAGCCTGGAAAAGGGTGGCGGTCGGCGCAAGACCACGGATGCCCGACGATCCAAAACGACGGCGTCGGAAAAGCCCGCACTGCACGTGGTGCCGAGTGGACGGGGCTCGCAGCGCACTGCTGTGGCCAAGCGCAAGCGCGCCTGATCCCGACCCGCCGGGCGAGCAGCCATGGCGCTGGAACGCTATCGACAAAAGCGCGACTTCGGAACGACTCCCGAGCCTCGCGGGCGCGTCGGCGCGAAGAAGAAGGGGCAGCTATCGTTCGTCATTCAAAAGCACGCCGCCAGCCATCTTCACTATGATTTTCGCCTGGAGCTGGGCGGCGTATTGTTGAGCTGGGCGGTCCCGAAAGGTCCGAGCCTCGATCCGCAGGACAAGCGTCTCGCGATGCACGTGGAGGACCACCCGCTCGAATACGGCGGATTCGAAGGCGTCATCCCACCCAAGCAATACGGCGCCGGCACGGTGATGGTCTGGGATCGCGGCACCTGGACTCCGCAGGGCGATCCCGCAGAAGCCTATGCCAAGGGCCGCCTCAAGTTCCAGCTCGACGGAGAAAAGCTCAAAGGCGGCTGGAACCTGGTCCGCACCCACGGCAGCAAATACGGTAACGGCAAGCAGGCCTGGCTGCTTATCAAGGAAAACGACGAGTTCGCACGCCGCGGCGTCGATGCGCGCATCGTCGACGATGAGCCGAACAGCGTGCTTTCGGGCCGGAGCCTGGACGACATCGGGCGCAAGCGCGCGCACGTATGGCATTCGAACCGCTCGGTGGCGGAGAACGTCCGCGCGGGCGCCGTATCGACCAAAAAGAAAGCGCGCTCGAAGCCCGCCGCGAGCACGATTTCGCTGGCGGACCTCGGCGGCGTCAAGCCGGCGCCGCTGCCTGCAACGCTTACGCCGACGCTGGCCACGCTGGTCGATGCGATTCCAGCAGGAGATGGCTGGCTGCACGAGATCAAATACGACGGATACCGCATGGTCTGCCGCATCGAGCGCGGCAGCGTGCGCATTCTCTCCCGCAACGGCAAGGACTGGACGAGCGCGCTGGGCACGATTGGCGAGGCGGTAAGCCGGTTGCCGGTCAAATCGGCGTGGATCGATGGCGAAGTCACTACCGTCGACGCCCACGGGCGAACCAGTTTCCAGGTGCTGCAGAACGCGCTTGCCGATCCGACGCAGGGCTCGCTCACCTACTTCTTGTTCGACGTGCCCTATCTCGATGGCTACGACTTGCGCAAAGTGCCGCTGCTCGAGCGCAAGCGCGTGCTCAAGAGCTTAGTGCCGGAGTCCGATCCCGTCCTGCGCCTCGGGGTGGAATATCTCGGCCCGGGGAAGGAGTTCCTGGCGCAGGCATGCAACCTTGGCCTGGAAGGCGCCGTGTCCAAGCGAGCGGACTCGCTGTATCGCGACGGTGTGCGAACGCGTGAGTGGCTCAAGGTGAAATGCGCGCAGCGGCAGGAAATGGTCATCGGCGGATTTACCGACCCGCAGCGGAGCCGGAGGGGCTTCGGCGCCTTGCTGCTTGGCGTGTACGAGCCCGGCGGGAAGTTGCGCTACGCCGGCAAGGTCGGCACCGGTTTCGACCAAAAGGCGCGCATTGGGTAACGCCCAAACTGGTGGGCGAAGTTGCTTTCACCGAATGGACACAGGACGGCACGCTGCGGCATCCGTCATTTCAGGGCTTGCGCACGGACAAGAAAGCGACCGACGTCGTGCGCGAGGTGCCGGTGCATGAAAGGGACGCGACCTCTGAAAAAGAGCCGGCGAACATCAAAAAAGAACCGGCGGATCCGCCCAAAAAGCCGCGAGCCGCCGCCCGCGCGCCCAAAGACGACAGCGGCGCCACGGTGGTGGCCGGCATCACCGTGTCGAATCCCGACAAGCTCATGTACCCGGAATCGAAGTACACCAAGCGCGACCTCGCCCGCTACTACGAAGCCATCGGCGAGTGGATCGTGCCGCATCTTAGCGGTCGCCCCTTGAGCCTGGTGCGATGCCCCGACGGTTGGAAAAGTCAGTGCTTCTACCAAAAGCACGCCGACAAGAGCGTTCATGCATCGGTGTCCCGGGTTCTCGTTCCCGAGCGGAGTGGAAAGGCAACGTATTTCGCCGTCAACTCGATGCAAGCTGCTGTCGCGCTGCTGCAATGGGGCGTGCTCGAGCTCCATCCCTGGGGATCGCGCACACCTCGTCTCGACCGGCCCGATCGCTTGATCTTCGATTTCGACCCCGACGACGCCGTCGCCTGGAAGGATCTCGTCTCCGCCGTCGGGGTGTTGCGCACGCTGCTTGGGGATCTCGGCCTGCAAGCGTTTATCAAGACGACGGGAGGCAAGGGATTGCATGTCGTCCTGCCCGTTCGACCGACACTGGGCTGGGAGGAGGGCAAGGGATTCACTCGCCGCATAGCCGAGTTGCTCGCGGGAACGTTTCCCGACCGCTTCACCGCGGTGATGTCGAAGTCGCAGCGCAAGGGAAAGATCTTCATCGACTATCTGCGCAACGCCGAGGGCGCGACCGCGGTCGCCGCCTATTCGCTGCGCGCGCGTGCCCACGCGCCGGTCGCGACGCCGATCGCGTGGGACGAGCTCGATTCGCAAGACGTGCGCTTCGATCACTTCAACCTGCAAACCGTCCAGGCGCGGCTCCGCAAGCTCAAGCACGATCCCTGGTCCGATTTCTTCACAACGGCGCAAACCATCACAAAAGCGATGTTCAAGCGCGTCGGCTATTCGAGCTGACGCCATGAGTACGCACGCGCGCTCGCCCAACGCAGCGTCGACTCCGATCCTCCGCCACCTGCTGCATCTGCCGGTAAAAACGCTGCCGCAGCCGGACGAGACAACGTGCGGCCCGACCTGCCTGCATGCGGTTTACGCATACTGGGGCGATAAGGAGCCGCTCGATACGGTGGTGGCACGCATGTGGCGGCTTCGCCAGGGCGGAACGTTCGCTGTCTTTCTCGGCTGCGACGCGCTGCGCAAAGGCTACCGCGCGAGAATCTACACCTACAACCTGACGGTATTCGATCCGACGTGGTTCACGCGGCCTCACGTCGACATTGCCGGCAAGCTGGCGCTGCAGCGAGAGGTGAAGAATGACGAGCGGCTCCAGCACGCGACCGAAGGCTATCTCCAGTTTCTGGAGCTTGGCGGAAGGCTGCGTCTGGCCAACCTGTCGCAACATCTCATCCGCGGCATTCTGCATTGCAGACTGCCGATCCTGACCGGGCTCTCATCGACGTATCTCTATCGCTCCGCGCGCGAATACGGCGAAGACGATATGCCGGACGACGTTCGCGGCCTTCCGGCGGGGCACTTCGTGGTGATCGCGGGATGGGAAGCGCAGCGGCGGCGCGTGCTCGTCGTCGATCCGTATCAGCCGAATCCTTACGGATCGTCGCACGAATACTGGATCAGCATCGACCGCGTCCTCGCCGCGATCCTCCTGGGCATCGTCACGCACGACGCCAACTTGCTCGTCGTCTACCCCGCGCAGCCCCGGACAGGCCGGCCGCCATGAATGTGTTCCTCGTCGTCAATCACAAGCGCGATTGGCCCGTCGAGGTCCCGGGCGCCAATGTCGTCTCCGCACGCGAATATCTCACCGACCCCGCCTACAGCGAGAACCGGCCCGCGCGCGTGCTCAACCTGTGCCGGACCGACCGCTATCAGGGACGCGGCTACTACGTGTCGCTCCTGGCCGAGGCGCGCGGACACCGGCCGCTGCCTGAAGTCAAAACCATCGGCGACCTTCAAGCCGATCTTCCGGCCAATCTGCTCAGCGGAACATTCAACGACCAGGTCCAGCGTGCATTGGCGAATCATACGGGCGACAAATGCATCGTCGACTCGTATTTCGGCCGCGATCCCCTGCGACGCAACGACACCTTGAGCCAGCATCTGTTCACAGCCCTGCGCGCACCGCTCCTGCGGGCGAGCTTTATGCGGCACAATGGCCGATGGCGCCTGAGTGAGGTGCGCATTCTGAGCGCCATCGATATCGAGCCCGAGCACCACGCGGTCGTGGCCGAAGCCGGAACCGATTACATCACGCGCAACCGCGCGCGCATGCGCGATGCGCCTGCGGGGACCCCGGCGCTGGCGATCCTCTACAACCAGGATGAGCCCGATCCGCCATCGAATCGAGAGGCGCTGGAGAAATTCTCTGCCATGGGCCAGGCGCTGGGCATGCGGACTGAATTTCTACGACGCAACGAAATCGATCGCGTGCCGGAATTCGATGCCTTGTTCATCCGCGATACGACG
>VBCZ01000410.1 GCA_005889025.1 Betaproteobacteria bacterium | reverse complement strand
CGTCGTCACGCCGGTTAGCTTGGTTCGTTAGGCGTTGCTTTGTCGAGGTATCAGATGCCAAACGTTTCATTGCTGCTTTTCTCGGTCGTCGCGGCCGCGCTGATGCAAACCTCGAGTGCTCGCTCCGAAGTGACCGAGACAACCATCGAACCGTTGCCTACTGAGAACACCGTTCCAACGTTTATGTATGAGCGGCACCTGTTGGGCTGGAAGATCGAATACCTTCATCGCGTCAACATTGGTGATGTCGACGGACTGCGCAGCGAGTTGCAAGACTGGATGGTGTGGGACGGCTTTGCAATTTGGCAGTTCCTTCAAAAGGGTCAGTTGACGCCTAAAGAGCAGGAGCAGGCCTATGGCCAATTACGGCTTATGGCGATTCAGTACGAAAAATACCCGGTCGCGAAGTGGAAGGACAACGCGGAGTTGCAAAGCATTTTCAAAGCCGCGCTCGAAGAGAATCCCGAGCGCGCTGCGACTATCCGGGCCAAGAACTGGAAGCGCCCGATGTGGTTGCCTTGAGAGCAACGCCTAACCTCTCGCTCAACCCGGACGCTCCTCGGCGGCGCTGCGCGCCGTCCTTCGTCGCGCCGGTTAGCTTGGTTCGTTAGGCAGCACGTAATCGTGGACACACAGTTGTTCGAGGCAACGCAAAGGCTTCGCGAATGGTGCCACGCCAAACCATTTGTGCGGAGGCTGTGGCTGTTCGGGAGCCGTCTTCGTGGCACGGATCGCGACGATAGTGACCTCGATGTAGCCCTAGAAATCGATCCGTTGCCGAAAGATGAACACGTCCTAACATCGTGGATCTCTGAATCGTCAGCGTGGGAAACTGAGTTGAGGGCCTTTGTGCCGTACCAAGTTGACCTTCAGCTCTATGACCTGGACGACGCAAGGTCTGTGGTGGTGGGCTACGTCAAGTGTTGCAGCATGTTGCTTTATGCACGCGCTGCCTAACTCTCGCTCAACGCGGACGCTCCTCGGCGGCGCGCTTCGCCGCCGCCCTTCGTCGCGCCGGTTAGCTTGGTTCGTTAGGCTGCACGTTGCCATGCCGAGACATTTGGCTACTGTTGCAAGCGTGCTCGTCATGGTATTTGCGCTCGCGATAGTATTTTGGCTTGTGAGAATTCTTTTTGCGCCTCATGTCTTCTTCTTCCTCTCGAGCCACTTCTTGCCTGGGCTACACTCGCCCCTCGCTTTGGTCGTGCTGGCGCCGATGGCCTTAGCGTTACTTGTAGGTGTGCTTGCCCTAGGTCTCAACGTCGCGCACACGGTGTGGGCTCGTATGTGGGCTGGTGTTGATCTCTTTGGCTCACGCAGCTGGGCTGAGCTACTCGAGGCAACCCTATTTCTAGCTCTCTTCGGTACCGCAGCAGCTGTCGGAGGACGCGTAGCATCGCGATGGCGCAAGCGTAAACGGCTAGTCGTCGGTAGCGCCGTAATGAGTAGCCTTACTGCCATCAGCTTTGTCAGCGCGTACCTTTGGTATCAGTCAATTCTGGTGTCAGCACGTGCAGCCTAACCTCTCGCTCAACGCGGACGCTCCTCGGCGGGCCTGCGGCCCGTCCGTCGTCGCGCCGGTTAGCTTAGTCCGTTAGGCCGCAGCCAACGAGCCGTCGATCCGCCGTACGACACGGCCATTGATTCGCGCCCACTGTGACGAAAGTAACATGGTGGCGCGCAGTCGACCGCACTAATATGGCTGTCGTTCGCAAACGCAGACAAGAACTCTCAGTCAGCCGACCCATGCCATATACGAGCGCCGTTCATCCAACGCTCTATTGCTGCAAATTGTTGTTGTTGCTCATACTGCTCACGTTCGAGACATCTGCCGCAGCGATTTCCCTGCTTCAAAATTGTGGCGGTTCAGGTGGTTCCGGCGCAGCTGCGGACACATATGCCGCCGGTGAGCCTGTCGCTTTGCTCCTTTGCCGCTCTGGGGCAGCCAATGCCGGCCCCTATTTGGGCACTGTATCTTTCACAAGCGACGATCCGACCGTTATTGTCCCGCCGCCTTACACGTTCAATGTCAATGACAATCGCGCAACTACAGTGTCATTCGGCACATTTTGGACAGCGTCTCACAGTTTTGCCCCGCAAGTACTGTTCACCGCACCGGGACGTCGGGCCCTTAATGTGAGTTTCACAGCTAACGCTGGGGCTGCTGCCCTTTCACAGACCTTCACGGCAGTAGTGGTTCCACCGCTGAGTGTGCCAACGCTACAGCAGGGCGTATCCGTTATCCTGAGTTTTCTCGTGGCGTTACTCGGGGCGTGTGGCCTAACCATGCGTTCAAGAGGGACGCGCCGGGGAAGGGCTTCGACATCGCACCGATTGTGGCGGCGCGCCCCTTAACTTGGTGTCGTTAGCGTGCGCCCACGAATGCAAAGATGGCTGCTATGCGACGAATAGCTCTGATGGGAGTGCTGACCCTGACCCTCGGAATTGGAGCAGAGGCCCTCGGACAGCAAACCTCGTCCCCGCAGCAAGCAACCGATTCTCGTGTCGCCGATCTCGTCCGGGCCGGCAAGCTTCGCGTGGGACTCGGCCTGGGAGTTCCCACTTTGGCCATCAAGGACCCCGCGACGGGTGAGGTGCGCGGGTCGGCGTTGGATCTTGGGCAGGCACTCGCCGCTCGGATCGGGATTGACTTCGTCCCCGTCGAGTACCCGAGACCAGGTGCAGTGATGGAAGGTCTCCGGACCGGCGCCTGGGACGTGGCGCTTCTCGCTATCGATCCCTCGCGGTCCGCTGAGGTCGACTTCTCGCCCCCTTATATGGAGTATGACCTCACCTACATGGTGTTGGCTGAATCCTCTGTCCGAAACATCGCGGACGCTGACCAGCCCGGGATCCGTATTGCGGTCGAACGCGGTGGCGCAGGGGACATTCGTCTCAGCCGCGTCCTGAAGCGAGCTGAATTGGTACGCACCGACACCGTAGCCGCCGGGTTGGAGCTGCTCCGCGCGGGGAAAGTCGAAGTACGGGCAGGGGTTCGCCCGGGGCTGCTGCAGGACACGGCAAGATTGCCCGGCGCTCGAGTGCTGGAGGACCGCTTCGGAGTCATTCGGGTCGCGATGGCTATCCCGAAAGGCCACACCGAGCGCCTCGCCTACATCAGCGACTTCATCGAAGAGGCCAAGGCGTCAGGATTGATAAAGCAGATAATCGAGCGCGCGGGCCTACGAGGCGTTCAGGTAGCGCCCGCTGGAAACCCTAGCACCGAATAAAGAAATCGGAAGGCGAGTATCAAGCGCACGCTAACCTCTCGCTCAACCGGACCGCTCGCCGGCGGCGCTGGCGCGCCGTCCGCTCGCGGCCGGTTAGCTTGATTTGTAATAGCTACGACTTGATCTGACATTAT
>VBCZ01000408.1:1603-3117 GCA_005889025.1 Betaproteobacteria bacterium | reverse complement strand
GGGAGGCGCAGTATTTTCTGACTTGCACTCATCGACGAGGTGATTCAGCGGTGGACCGGCGAACGTTCATTGGCAGCGTTGCGAGTAGCCTCCTAGCGGCACCGCTCGGGATCGAAGCGCAGCAGCCGGCGAAGATCCCTCGGATTGGATTCCTTGGTTTGGCGTCTGCGTCGAGTTTTGCGAAGCAGGTAGAAGCGTTTCGAGCGGGCCTGCGTGACCTGGGTTACCTGGAAGGCAAGAATATTGTCATTGACTACCGCTGGGCCGAGGGCAAGTACGATCGGCTCTCGGACTTGGCAGGCGAACTGGTTCGGCTCAGGGTCGCCATCCTCGTGACCCATGGCACGCCGGGGGCCCTCGCCGCTAAGCGTGCAACCACGACGATTCCCATTGTTGTGGCGACCAGCGCCGATGCCTTGGCTTCGGGCCTCGTCGAGAGCCTCGCGCGGCCAGGTGGCAACATCACTGGCTCGACCTACTTCATCCCAGAGCTGAACGCAAAACGGCTGGAGATTTTCAACGAAGCTTTCCCCCACACCAGACGTATAGCTGTCCTGTTGAATCCGGATAATCCCGCAATGATGCCAATCATTCAGGCAATGGAGCTCACCGCCAGGTCACTCAAGATGGGACTTCAGCAATTCCCGGTGCGAGGACCGAACGAGTTCGATGGGGCCTGTTCAGCGATGACCGAAAGTCGCGTCGACGCCGTCGAGATAATCGAGGAACCGATGTTTCAGGCCAATGCGGGCATGCTCGCTGGACTTGCCGTGCAGAAACGGCTGCCTTCGGCCGGATTCAAGGAGTTCGCGGAGGCCGGCGGCCTCTTGGGCTATGGAGTAGATATTCTCGGATTGTTTCGTCGCGCGGCCTACTTTGTGGACAGGATCCTCAAGGGCGTCCCTCCCGCCGACCTACCCGTCGAGCGAGCCACCAAGTTCGACCTTGTCATCAACCTGAAGACCGCGCAGGCGCTTGGAATCACGATTCCGCAATTGCTGCTGTCGCGCGCGGATGAGATCATTCAGTGACGGATCGCTTGGATTGTTCGTGGCTCTCGGGTCGCAACTGCCGCCCATTTGATCTGCTGAACGTCAGCTTCCGAGAGGCACGAATGGCCGGTAAGGGTCGACAACGGTCTGTCACTCGTGCCGATAGCGGACGCTCGTGGCCCGTCTGCTTACCGGAGACACTTTCGGCCGGAGTCGGCCCAAAAGCGGACCCTTAAGACATCGAGCTTGGGTTGGCGGACTGCGATGGGACGACTTGCAAGACGTCCCAATGCTCGACGACTTTACCGTCTCGGTCCACCCGGAAAATGTCGATACCGGTCCAATCCTGTCCTTGTACCCTGGCCATTCCTGACGGCAATGCAGGACCACGTAATCGCCGTCGGCGATGGCTCGCTTGAATTGCACGCGCTTGTCGGGGAACTTCCTCGCCATTCATCGCGATTCAGGCAGCAGCCGTATCACGCGCTCCGTCACGCGCTCAACAGCCTTGCGCGAGTAGAG
>VBCZ01000408.1:0-1485 GCA_005889025.1 Betaproteobacteria bacterium | reverse complement strand
TGTCCCGGGTGGTTCACCGCGCGCGAATTGTCCCAGCTGCCGACGTCGAGCACGATGCGA
The DNA here is from genome assembly GCA_005889025.1 of Betaproteobacteria bacterium. Classification (GTDB taxonomy): domain Bacteria; phylum Pseudomonadota; class Gammaproteobacteria; order Burkholderiales; family Casimicrobiaceae; genus PALSA-1003. Next base: position 1,425 of record VBCZ01000408.1, on the reverse strand, counting down.
ACGGATGGCCCGTTCAATTGCCGGAAATCCGTGGCGCGGGTGAGCGACTGGTTCGGCGTGAATTCACTGCCGTTCTTGGCGATCGGCCCAACATTTATGCGGGCGCGCATCGCATCGTCGACGATCGATGCGAACGGGTGCTCGTTCAGATTGAAGTGGAACTTCCCCCACTGCCAGAAGGCAGGCTCGGGTCCTTGCAGCTTTTCCATTTCTTCCCACGCCGATTTGAGCGTCGACAGCAAAAGCCGGTCGCGTTGCGCGACTGGTTTCTCACCGAATCGCGTATCGGGCGTTTCCAGTCCGGCAAGCATCACGTTCATGTCGGTGGTCGAGAGTGCCGCGGCTGCCTCGGGCGAAAGCACCGCCTCGCGATAGGCTTTGCGCAGGTGACGCAGTTGCCAGATCTCCTCGAGTGCAGCCTGCGGCGAGTCGGCACGCAGGCGTGCATCCCACCCGCGCAGGAACGCCAGCGCACGCCCAGTTCTCTCGTCGTCGGACGCGAGCGGGACAAGAAGGACCATGAGACGGCGCGCCGGGATCGACAGGATGTCATTCTGCAGGCGATCCGAGTCCTCGAGCGAAACCTTGGGCAACGCGCCGAGGACCTCGTGGATGCGTTGGTGGCGGGACGGATTCGTCCACTCGAAGCCAAGCTTGCGTTCGCGCGCCGGGTAGTCGGGCGGAATGTTGTAGGCGTTCGCGGTTGCGATAAAGCCCTGAGGCGGATTGTAGGATGACGGCAGCTCGTTGCCGCGCCAGAATCCTGCCCACTCGAAGCGGCCGTCTCCCGGCACCGGGAGCAGACCATCCCAATTGGGGCGACGCGGTGCCAAGCCGCTCGGCATCCAGCCGATGTTACCTTTCACGTCCGCGTAGACCTGGTTCAGAGTCGGGGCCCCCCAGTTGACGAGCGAGGCCTGAAACGCTTTGAAGCTCCTCGCGCGCATGTAATCGATCGAGCCGAAATACGGGCTCATGCCGGTTTCGAGCCAACCGGAACGCACCGCATAAGCGCGCCGTTTCTGCGCATCGACGTGCACCACAGGCCCGTGGCGCGTGAAGGTCAGTTCGACCTCCTTCGCCGCGCCGCCCTTCACCGGAATGACCTCGCGAATGACGCGAAACGCCTCCCAACCATCCTTGTACTTGTATTGCGTGGCATCGGCCGGGTTCAACTCATAGACGTAGAGGTCCTCCTGGTCGATATTGAAGATGGTGAGGCCAAAGGCGATGGTTCCGTTGTGCCCAAGCGAGACTCCGGGCAGCGCCGGTTCGCCCGCGCCGATCACGTCGAGGCCCGGTGCGGAGAGGTGCACCAGGTAGCGAAGGCTCGGCGCCGAATACGCCCGGTGCGGGTCGTTTGCAAGAATCGCGCGACCGGTCGCCGATTTCGCCGGAGCAATCACCCAGCTATTGCTGCCCTCG
>VBCZ01000067.1 GCA_005889025.1 Betaproteobacteria bacterium | reverse complement strand
GGACGACGATCAGGATGGCGAGCACCGACATCACGCTCTTTGTTGCCGCCCAGATCCACTCGGCGAACACCACGTCGCCAAGCGCCAGCGGCGCATTGATGATTGCCTCCCAGGTCCGCTGCACGTGCATTCGTGAGAAGGCGGAGTACATCGCTTCGAAGGAGGAGGTGAACATCGCGCTCTGGCAGACGATGCCGGTGCCTATGAAGGCGATGTACTTCATTCCGCCGACCTCGGGAGCGAAGCTGCCGACGCCGTAGCCGAGCGCGAGCATGTACAGCATCGGGTCCGCGATGTTGCCGAGCACCGACGCAATGGCGAGCTTTCGCCAGACAAGCAGATTGCGGCGCCAGATGGGAACCCAGCGCAGCGAAAGATCGGGCACGCGGAACAATGCGGAAGTCACGATTCCAATGCGGGAAAGAAAGAAGCAGTATAGCGTGCCGTATGCGCGCGATTTGCCGGCCTCCTAGGGCGGTCCGCAGCATGACTTCGGGAGAAAAGCGAGGGCCGAGCCTAAGTTGCCAACTGAGTTGCCAACTGAGTTGCCGACTGAGTTGCCGACTGTTGCCGCCTGAGCACAACAACGCGGCCGGCGCGCGCTCAAGGCTTTTCAGTCTCGCAGCTCTCGACCGGTCAGCTTGATGAACAGATCCTCGAGATTCGCCGGCCGGTGCAGATAGCGCACGCCGTTGTGCTGGGCCAGGTCGGCAAGCAGCGGTGCCGCGTCGCGCGCGTAGCAGAACGCGGTCTCGCCTGCGAGCTCCATCCTCTCGGCCAGCTGGAGGCCGCGCGCCTTTGCCCACGTCCGCGCCTCGTCGCCGTACACTTCGATCACTTCGGGCTCGACGTGGGTCGCGATAAGCGCGCGCGGCGCGTCGCTGGCGATCATTCGCCCGTGGTCGATCACCGCCAGCCGCGAGCACAGGCGTTCGGCCTCATCCATGAAGTGAGTGGTGATGAGGATAGTCTTTCCCTGAGTGAGAAGCTGCCGAAGTCCATCCCAGATCAGATGCCTTGCCTGCGGATCCAACCCGGTCGTCGGCTCGTCGAGAATGAGCAGTTCGGGATCATTGATCAACGCTCGCGCCAGAGTAAGCCGGCGCTTCATGCCCCCGGAGAGCGTTCGGATGCTGGCGCTGCCTCGGCTGGCGAGCCCGGCGAGCTCGAGAAGGTTCGGAATGCGCTGCTCGAGCACCGCGTCGGGAATACGAAAGTAGCGGCCATAGATGCGCAGATTTTCGACGACCGTGAAATCGGGATCGAGGTTGTCCATCTGAGGAACGACGCCCACGCGAACGCGTGCCTCCCGGGCCGCTTTCGGCACCGGCTCGCCGACCAGCATGATCGTGCCGGCGTTGGGCTCGATCAGTCCCAGGCAGCAGCGCAGCGTCGTGGTTTTTCCCGCGCCGTTGGGCCCCAGCAGGCCAAAACATTCACCTCGCGCAATCGAGAAATCGAGCCCGCGCAGCACTTCGTTCTCGCCGTACGACTTGCGAAGCCCTGACACGGCCAGAACAACGCCGCTCGCGGCGTTCATCGATGCCACATTCCGGCGATCACCGATTGCAATTGAAGAAGGCGCCCGTGGAAGAAGTGGCCGCATCCGGGAAAGACGATGATGGGCAATTGTTGCGGCCTCGCCCACGAAAGGACATCTGCGAGCGGGACCACGTCGTCCTGCTCGCCGTGGATGACGATGGTATCCGCCGGAACGGTCTGCACGGCAAAGCGGCCCACCGCGGGGCCGACGAGCACCATGCGTTCCGCCGTGATGGTCTGGGCAACGCGGGTTTGCACGAACGAGCCGAACGAGAACCCCGCCAGGACGACCGGCAGCTCTCCGAATTCCTGCTTGGCATACGCGAGCGCGGCGAGCGCGTCGTCGGTCTCGCCCACGCCGCCGTCGAACACGCCCTCGCTTCCCGCCACGCCGCGAAAATTGAAACGCGCCGCGGCGTATCCCAGCGCGGCGAAGGTCTTGGCGAGCGTTTGCACGACCTTGTTGTTGAGAGTGCCTCCCTGCTGCGGGTGAGGATGCGCCACCAGCACGATCCCGCGCGGCGCGACAGGAGGAACGTTCAGCGCGATCTCGAGGGCGCCGGCCGGGCCGGGAATCGAGAGCCGCCGCTCACCCGGAGTCAAATCTTGAGCCTGTCGACGACTCGCCCATGAAGAACATGCGAATCGATGATCTCGTCGATATCGTGCCGGTCGACATACGTGTACCACACATCGTCGGGGTAGACGACGACGACAGGGCCTTCGTCACAACGATCCAGGCAGCCGGCCTTGTTGATCCGGATCTTGCCCTTGCCGTTGAGATCGAGTTCCTTGATGCGCTGCTTGGCGTACGTCTGCATTTCGCTCGCGCCCCTGTTGTTGCAGCAGACTTCGGGCGGGTCGCGCTGGTTGCAGCAGAAAAAAACGTGACGCTTGTAATAACTCATCGATGATTGGCATGGAGCAGACGAATTATACGCGAAGGTCGTTCGCATCCTGCTCGATGGACGTGCGCTGTCCCCATCCCGGCTGACCCGCGAGCCACAGCAGGTAAATGCTGGCAAGAATGGGCCAGACGACAAGCACGGCGCGAGTGAGCCCATTGAAATTGAGAAGATGTCCGTACGGCCAATCGAACAGCGAGAGCGGCGCCCGTGCCTGCCACATGTCAGGGGCGAGCAGCGGCGCGATCAGCGAAGAAAGAAGCGCAATCGCGCACATCGTGGTCCGCGCCGGGCGCGGCAGCCGGACGGCGAGCAGGAGCGCGAGCGCACCGGCGGCAACGCCGAACGATACGCCGGGTTTGAGCCACGTATCCCAAACCGTCGCTCGAATAAGCAGTGTTGCGGCGAGGCCCTTGAGGATCAGCGCGACGCCAATCAACACCAACACCGCTCCGCCTAGATAATGGCGATGACGCAGCAGAAGCGCGAGAAAAAGGCCGACCCCGACGACATTGAACGCGCTTTGCGCTGCCTGCAACAGCGTTCCGGCGAAGTCGCGCGCGAGTTCCCGCGAAGGATCGAAGGTCGCCGCAAACAAGGGGATCCCCGGATTGACCTGCGCCAACAGCCAGATGCCGAGGAGTGCGAGGCCGCCGTCGCCGCTTCTGCCGCCTAGAAAAAAACGATGGCGCCACGTCGAGACGCGGGCGCGCAGTCCGGGGGTACGATTGAACAGGATAGCGACCAGCGCCCCGATAGCTGCGCCCGCAACGTTGGAGGTAAGATCGACCACGCTTGCATCGCGTGTCGGCAGGAACATCTGCAGGGTCTCCATCGTGAACGAAAGGATCGCCGCACTCCCTGCCGCGCTGGCTAGTCGGCCAAGATCGCCGCGGTGGCGTCCTGCGATCGCCAAAAAAAAGCCGAACGGCAGGTATGCGACGACGTTGATCACGATATCGAAGCGGGTAAACCGCGCCGGTAGAGGGGCAAATACGAAAAACGAGGTACCGGGAGGCGGCGCCATCCAGTTTGAAAACGGCTCGAGGCTCGCATAGACGATCATCAGGCCGTAGAGCACCGCGAAATATCGCGGAAGCTGCGTGACATGTGGAGCTTCGGCGGGCATGAGCTTGGGTGCTACGTCAGCAATTTTCGCACGACGGTCATCGATTCCTCTTCGCGCAGAATCGAGAAACCCTCGGAAAGAAACAGTGAAAGCGGTCCGTGATAGTGATCGGCTGGAAGCTCGCTCGCCCTGGACTTGAAGGGAAACGCGTCCACAAGCTTGAGTCCGCGGGACGCCAGCAAAGGCAGGGCCCCGGCAAGGAGCGCCCGCGCGACGCCGCGTCTTCGCCACGGCGGGGAGATGATGAAGCAGACGATGACCGCCGCTTCGAAAGGCTCGCATGGAAGCGGCGTGGGTGCGATGCGCAGCCGACCGAAGCAATGCGGGAGCAGGTGTCGTGCCTGGGCATTGAGCCAGCCGACGACCTCGTCGTCACAATACGCGAGGAATCCCTGCATTGCGCCGACCTCGATTCTCGACTGCATTGCTACGCGGTTGTCTTGCGCCGACAGCGACGCCCAATCGATCTCGCGCGGCACCTGATAGAAATGGCAATAGCACTTCGCCCATTCCGGATTGTCGGAAAATGCTGAGCCCCGCTCGTGATCGAAAAAGCGCAGAAAATCCGCGCTGAGAGCGGGGACCAAGGGCTTGACTATGGGGTCAGACCTCATTTTCAATTCGGGGGAGAGGGAACCATGGAAGAAAACCGGGTCTGACCCCGACGGCTTTTCAAGGACAATGACATCCGAGATCAGCTCCGAGCCCGCGCGCTTCACCTCGCCTGTCTCGACGTACCCCAGCTTGCGCCAGAAAACGAGCGCGCCCGCGTTCGAAGTGGCCACACCCACGCGCACGGTCGCGATGTCCGCCCACGCGGCTATCGCCTGCTCGACCAGCGCGGTGAGCGCCCGTCCGAGTCCGCGTCCTTGCCACGGTTCGGCGAGCAGCAGCAGGCCGATCACCGCCTTCGTGCGGGTGGGATAGCCGCGGATCACATCCGTGCAACCGATCATCGCATCGCCGGCATAGAGTCCCCACACGAATTTATCGTCGTAGGTCTTGTCGGGCGCAAGCGCGGTAAACATGCTCTGCGCCAACGCGCCGCGCGGCGGTGCGCCGGTAACCGCCTGATAGTACGCGGGCGCGGCTTCGAGAACGCATTGCAACGCGGCCATCTCGGCCGGCTTGCCCGTCAGCAGGCGAAGCGTAAGGGGCCCTAGCGGCCGGCTTTGATCTCGGTCCACATCCGGTTGCGCAGACGCCTTTGGGCGGGAGTCATGTCCTTCAGCTGCTCCAGCTTCGACGTCATCGCCTTGTCGGGAAAGATCGCCAGGTTTTTCAGAATTTCAGGCTTGATGTACTTGATCGCTTCCTTGTTCGGGTTCCCCGAGCCGATCAGATTGGTAAGCTCGGCCGAGTTCCTTCCTTCGAGCATGAAATTCATGAATTTGTGTGCGAGGTCGGGGCGCGGAGCATCCTTGTGTATGACCATGTTGTCGACGGCGAGCACCGCGCCTTCCTTGGGCAGGCCGTGCAGGATGTGGAACGGCCGTCCGGCGGCTTGCGCGTCGAGGTTCGCCTGGAAGATGTCGTTGGAGTAACCATGCACCAGCCATATGTTGCCGACGGTGAGCTCCTTGATGTACGACGATGCATTGAAAGCCGCCCAAAACGGCTTCGCTTTCTTGATGAGGTCCACCGCTTGTTTCCAGTGCGCCTCTTCGACATCGGTTGACGAATAGCCCAGGTGCTTCAGCGCCGCGGCAAATAGCTCGCTCGAGCTGTCGAGCACAGTGACTCGGCCCTTGATCTTTTCGACGTACTTCGGATCGAATACGACCGCCCAGGTGTCGGTCGGCAAGCCAAGCTCCTTGATCTTCTGATCGTTGTAGCCGATCACGGTGAGCGACATGGCGTACGGCACCGAATACTTGTTATCCGGATCGAACGGTGTATTGAGATAGGCCGGATCGATGTTTTTGAGATTGGGCAGTTGCGACTTGTCGATGGGCTTGAGCTGTCCGCCCTTGATCAGCGCTTGCACCGCATTCGATGTCGGCACCAGAACGTCGTAGCCCTTCGCGCCTGCCGCGAGCTTGGCCAGAAGCTCTTCGTTGTCCGAGTAATACGTCTGCACCACCTCGCATTTGCATTGCTCCTCGAAGCGCTTGACCGTTTCAGGAGCGATGTAGTTGTTCCAGTTGTACAAGTGCAGCTGATCCTTGGCGTTTGCGGTCAGTGCGATCACGGCCAAGGCCAGCAGCGAAACGAAACGTTTCATCGGAATCTCCTGGTTCTCTAGTTGCGGAACAGGCTGGGCGTCAACCGGGTCGCGACGACGATCAGCGCCAACGTAAGCAACATCAAAAGCGTGGAAACGGCGTTGACCTCCGGAGTGACGGCAATCTTGATCATCGAGTAGATCTGCAGCGGCAGCGTCACCGTCCCTGCGCCGGCGGTGAAAAACGTGATGACGAAGTCGTCGATCGAGAGCGTAAACGCCATGAGCGCACCGGCGATGACCCCGGGCATGATGAGCGGGAGTGTGACATGACGGAACGCCTGCCAGGGCGTCGCGCCGCAGTCGCGCGCCGCTTCGGTCAGGCTTTCATCCATCCCGGCGAGCCTGGCTCGAACGACGATGGCGACGAAGCCGATGCAAAATGCGATGTGCGCCAGCGCGACGGACGCCAGTCCGAGCGTGAGATTGAGCATGACGAAGAAGATGAGCAGCGAAACGCCCATCAGGATCTCGGGGATGGCGATGGGGGTCAGAACCTGGACTGCAAGCAGCTTCGCTCTGTAGCGATACATTGCGACACCCGCCATCGTTCCGAGCGCTGTCGACACCGCGCTGGCGACCAATGCGATGAGCAGCGAGTTGCCGGCGGCGGAGAGCATCTCCTCGTTATGAAAGAGCTTGCGGTACCAGTCGAAGGTAAACCCGACCCATTCGGCGTTCAGACGCGAGTCATTGAACGAATAGACGACGACGATCACCAGCGGGATATACAGAAACGCGTAGCCCGCCAGCGCCGCCGTCCACAATGCCGGCGAGCGCCTACGCACGGGCTTCCCCGGCGCTCGACGGCGTTCCGAGGCTGCCTCGCGCGACCCACGCTGCGAATCCGGCAATGGCGAGCGCGGCCACGGTGAGCACGATCGACAATACGCTTCCGAAAGGCCAGTCGCGTGTCTCCAGGAATTGCTGCTTGATCACGTTTCCGATCAGGCTGTCTTCGGGTCCGCCGAGGATGTCGGGGATCGCAAAGATACCGAGCGCCGGAATGAACACGAGCGCGGCGCCGGCGTAGACCCCCGGCAGCGACAGCGGGAACGTGATGCGCCAGAAGCGCTGCCATGCATTGGCCCCGAGGTCTTGCGCGGCATCGAGCAGCGCCTGGTCATGCTTTTCCAGGTTGGCGTACAGCGGCAGCACCATGAAAGGCAGATGCACATAGACAAGACAGATGAGCACTGCAAACGAGCTGAACAACAGCGGCACCGGCTCGTGCCCGACCCAGGCAAGTACCCCGTTGACCATCCTGGCGAGGGCGGCATTGGGACCAAGAATGATCATCCAGGCATAAACTCGAATAAGGAAATTGCTCCAGAAGGGAAGTATCACCAGAAGCAGAAGCAGATCTCGATGCCTCTTCCCGCTCTTGGCGATCAGCGTGGCCAGCGGATAGGCGAGCAAGAGGCAGAACAGCGTGGTCAGCAACGCATACCAGACCGACTTCAAAAATATCTGCGCGTATATCGAATCGGTGAAGAAGCGCGCATAGCTGTCGAGGTTGAGATCGATCTTTCCGTTCTCGAGCAGGGGGCTAAGCCCACCGAACTCGCCGGGCGTGCGGAACGACGCCAGCGCCATGATCAGTGCGGGTGCTGCAAAAAAGACAAGCAGGTAGGCGAGGGGCGGTCCGATGACCAGCCATTTGCCGAGCCGTCCGTCCGAGCGCGCGGCCACGGCGCTACGAATCGAGAAAATGGCCGGCGTCGGCCGGCCAGCTCATCGTGACCGTGTTCCCGGACTCGAAGAACTCGGTTCGTCCGGCCTCGGAATTGGCAAGCAGCGCCTCGAGCTTCTTGCCGCCGGGCGTGCTGACCCTGTACACGGTCACGTCGCCCAGATACAGGAAGTCCGTGATCGTTCCCTGAAACCGATTCTCGCAGACCGCATCGGCCGCTGTTGGCTCGATGCGAATTTTCTCCGGGCGCAGGGCGATGGTTGCGCGCGCACCTGCTGCCGTGCGCAGCATCGTGGTTGCGCGAACCGGGCCCAGTCCCTCGACCTCGATGGTGACGGTGCCGCTCTCCGCGGCGATCACGACGCCGTCGAGCAGATTGCACGTGCCGATGAAGTCCGCGACGAAGCGCGTGCTCGGAAAATTATAGAGTTTCGACGGCTGATCGACCTGCTCGACCCGCCCCTTGTTCATCACCGCGATGCGATGCGAGAGCGCGAGCGCCTCGGTATGGTCATGCGTCACGTATACAAACGTGATTCCAACTTCCTTTTGCAGGTTGATGAGCTCGATCTGCATTTCTTCGCGCAGCTTCGCATCGAGCGCTGCCAGCGGTTCGTCGAGCAGCAGCATGGTCGGATGCGTCACGAGCGCGCGGCCTATCGCCACGCGCTGCTTTTGTCCACCGGAGAGCTCGTGTGGATAGCGCTTGCCGAATCCGAGCAGGCGAACGTCGGCGAGTGCCTCCTCGACCTTGCCGGGAATCTCGGCCGCCGGTGTTTTAGCCATCTGTAGTGGAAAGGCGATGTTGCCCTCGACGGTCATGTGCGGAAAAAGCGCATAGCTCTGGAAAACAGTACGCACCGGACGTTGTTCCGGCGGTCGATCGGCGAGGTCCTCGCCCGTTCGTTTTGCCGCAGCCAGATGGCCCCAGCAAGGTGAAGAATTCGCCTGCCTCGATGGCGATGCTGACCTGATCGACCGCGGTAAAGTCGCCGAAACGGCGGGAGACATTCTGGATCTCGAGCAGCGCCACGGCGGAGCCGACTTCCCTCTGAAGATCGCCGGATTGTAGCAAAACGAGCGTTGCTCCTTCGAATGCGATGCGCATCTCATGGCGGCGATTCGAAAGCGAGGTTGGGGCCTGCGCGCGAATGAGGCAGCCTTCCTTGTTTTGGAAGGGGTCCACGATGAGAAGCGGATTCTTGTTCGTCACGCTCGCGTTGTCGCTGGCGCCGAGCGTGATCACTGCGGAAGAAGCGATACGTTCCCCGAAGAACCCGGCCGCGCCTGTCTCGGCGCAGGTCACGGTCTTTGGCGCCAAGATCCACTACGTCGAAGCCGGCAACGGGCCCGTGGTCATCCTGTTGCACGGGCTCGCCGACAATGTCGGCTCTGGGACGCGACTCTCCCGGCGCTGTCGCCGCGCTATCGGGTGATCGCCCTGGACCAGATCGGCTTTGGAAAATCGGACAAGCCTTTGCTCGCGTATCATCCGGCGACGTTCGTCGATTTCCTCCGCGGTTTTCTCGACGCGCTCAAGATCCAGCGTGCGTCGCTAGTGGGCAGTTCGCTGGGAGGATGGGTGGCCGCCCGCTTCGCGCTCGCGTACCCCGACAGCGTCGACCGCCTCGTGCTCGTCGATGCCGCGGGATACGCCGATCTCGCGAGGCAGCTCGATCCGCAGACGCTCCACGCGCTGCGACTCGGAAGTCGCGACGACCTGCGCCGGCTGGGGCCGCTGACGTTTTACGACTCGCGCTATTACCAGGGCAACGAAGCGGAGACAGCATTTCTGTCCGAGCGAGTGACCACCGGCGACGGCTACACCATAGAACGCGTCATAGGTGCCATGATCCGGGGCGAGGACGTGCTTGACCGCAAGGTACGAACGATTGCGTCGCCGACGCTTATCGTGTGGGGCCGCGAGGACAAGATTATTCCCTTGTCGTTCGCGCGTCGCTTCCACCGCGACATCAAGGATTCCCGACTGGTGATCCTAGGCAAATGCGGGCATATGCCGCAGATCGAATGCGCAGATCCGTTCAACGCCGCGCTGCTGCGGTTCCTCGACGGGATGGCGGCGGCGATGCGCGAGGGCGACGGCGCCCGCAGGTCTCGCGCGCGCTGAAGCATCGCGAGGATTTGATTGAAGGTGTATGCAATGATTCGAGTAGCCACCGACGCGGCAGCTCGCCGCCTGATGTCGCGAGCACTCCGAGGAGACATTCGTCCTGGATGGAAGGTACTTGTTTTGGTGTACCTCATCGGAACGTTCGCGGCATACGGAGCTGAAGAGGCGCCGCGAACCTACCAGCTCGATCCGTTCTCACAGGCGACTTCCGGCTACGCGGCGTGTCCTTCCGTCAATCCGCCGCTCCTCGATGAGCAGCAGATGCGCGCACAGGCGCATTCGCGCGCCGAGCGGGGCACCTCGTGCTGCCTTGCCCGAACCTGTGAATGTGGCGGCGCGTACAAGCACGATCCGGAAATCAACGACCGGGTGATCGAGGCGCTTCGGCGCGATGCGCGATTTCGCGACACCAGCGTCTGGGTGACGACTACCCGGGGGTTCGTGACTCTTCAGGGCTGCGTGCACAACGCGTCGCAAAAACGCGCGCTGGAGCGTCTGGTCAAACGTCAGGAAGGCGTGGCAACGGTGTGGAACGAAACGGCGGCGCTGCCGCCATGCTCGGATGAGCGCAAGCGCGCCGTCACGTCAAGGGGGGCCGTTGGCGCACGGCCCTGATCGCGGCGCAGACGGCGGCGG
>VBCZ01000407.1 GCA_005889025.1 Betaproteobacteria bacterium | reverse complement strand
TCCGCGTCCTGGAGGTGTGGCCGGACGGTCCCGCGCCGCATTGGGTGATCCCGCAGGCGCAGCAGTGCGGCGTTGTCAACCATTACCGGAACCCGGCTCAGCTCGGCAGCGACCGATGGGCGGCGCTCATCGGTGCGCGGGCGCTTCTTTTCGCGCGCCCCGTGCTCGTCGTCGTCTGCGGCACCGCGACGACCATCGACTACCTTGCCCCCAACGGCGAATTCAAGGGCGGCGTCATTCTTCCCGGCGTCGGGCTGATGCTGCGCGCGCTGCACCAGCACACCGCTGCCTTGCCCGACGCGGGAGGCGAATATGTCGAGGCGCCCACACAGACCGTCGATGCAATCGCTAGCGGTTGCCAGCATGCGCAGGCGGGAGCCATCGAGCGTCTCTATCGACAGCACGTGGCGCACGAGCCGCAGCTTACGTGCCTGATCTCAGGCGGCGCGGCACGCGCGCTTGCACCGCGATTGATCATTCCTTTCGAGCTGCACGATAACCTGGTGCTCGAAGGCCTGTTTTGGATCAGTCAGTCGCTGGCCGGCGCGCAAAATCGATCGCATCGATGAACGCCGGGCAGGAATTCAATCGACCACGCTGCATTGTCGGCGGGCATGCGCGAAGGCATGAAACGCAGGATAATCGGCACTCGTAACAGGAGATGAACATGAACGGGCAAAGAGAAGTGGTGATATTGAGCGGGGTGCGCACTCCCATCGGCGACTACGGCGGCAGCTTGAAGGATATTCCGCCTACCGAACTGGGGGCGCGGGTGATCAGGGAGGCGGTCAGGCGCGCCAACGTCGACCCCAAGGACATCGCGCAGTGCGTGTTCGGCAACGTCATCCACACCGAGGCCAAGGACATGTACCTCTCGCGCGTCGCGGCGATCAACGGCGGGCTGCCCGCCGAGTCGGGCGCGATGACGCTCAACCGCCTTTGCGGCAGCGGTTTGCAGGCGATCGTCAGCGCATCGCAGTACATCCTGCTCGGCGACGTCGAGACGGCAGTTGCCGGGGGCGCGGAGAGCATGAGCCGCGCGGCGTACGCCAACCTCACGCAGCGCTGGGGCACCCGGATGGGCGACGCCAGGGACATCGACATGATGGTGGGCGCGCTGACCGATCCGTTCGATACCATTCACATGGGAGTAACCGCGGAAAACGTCGCCACCAAATGCGGCATCACCCGCGAGCAGCAGGATGCCTTCGCCGTGGAGAGCCACAAGCGCGCGGCGGCGGCTACCGCGGCGGGCCGATTCAAGGACCAGATCCTACCGATCGAGCTGAAGAGCAAGAAAGGGCCCGTCGTGTTCGACACCGACGAGCATATCCGCGGCGAGTCGACGATCGAAGGCATGGCCAAGCTCAAAGCGGTCTTCGCCAAGGAGAACGGCACCGTGACGGCTGGGAACGCATCCGGTATCAATGACGCCGCGGCAGCGGTCGTCCTGATGGAAAAATCCGCGGCGGTAAAGAAGGGCCTAAAGCCGATGGCGCGTCTGATCGCCTATGGCCACGCCGGCGTCGACCCCAAGATCATGGGGCTGGGGCCCGTGAGCGCGGTCAAGAGCGCGCTGGCCAAGGCGGGGCGGAAGCTCGACGAGATGGACGTGATCGAATCGAACGAAGCGTTCGCGGCGCAGGCGATGGGCGTGGCCAAGGAGCTGGGAATGAATCCAGCCAAGGTCAACCCCAACGGCGGCGCGGTGGCGCTGGGACACCCTATCGGCGCGACGGGCTGCATCCTCACCATCAAGGCGATGTACGAGCTGCAGCGAACGAATGGGCGCTACGGACTCGTTACGATGTGCATTGGCGGCGGCCAGGGGATCGCCGCGGTGATCGAGAGAATGTGAGCTCCGCTGCCGCCTCGCTTCGCGCTTAGGATTCTTCGCTGAATCCGATTTCGCGCAGGAAGGCACCGCGATCCTGCGCTCCCAGGTGCCCGGCGACGAGCTCGACAAACTCCTGTTGCGTTGCGGCTTTCTGCGCGGCGCGGCCGGCAACGACCTTGGCAATCGGGCCCAGGTACACCGCCAGTCGCATCGTCGTCTGATCGACGAAAGTCTGCTCCAGCGGCCTGCCCTTTTGGGTCTGGGCATGCTCGCCGGTGAGCACGACCCGGGGCGCGGTTGTCTTGCTTGTCGCACCCGCGGCCTGTCCGCCTTCGAAAAATCGCTGACGTTTCACCGGATCGGCGATGTTGTCCGACAGCAGCGTGTAAAGCTGGTCCACATCGGTGGTCTGCTGCGCAGCTTTGCGGATCATGATGCGCGCCATCGGGCCGACAAAGCGCGCGAGCTGGCGCTCGACCGTGCGCAGCACGGTGTCGTCCCAGACGGCAGCGGCCGTGACCGGCTCCATTTTGATTGCCGCGAGATTGATCTCGGTGGCGCCGCCCGCGTCGGCGTCGAGAATCAACGCGTCGCAAGCCTGGCGCATCGCGCGGCTGAATGCCCTCGCATTCTGAAAGCGGTGCTCGGGATTTTTTTCGAGGGCAGCGGAAATCACGGCATCGACCGTTGGCGAAAGCGGTAGCCGCGAGACCATCGACGCCGGACGCGGGTTTTCGTGGCAGATCTTGTATGCGATCGTCTCGATCGCACCGGCGAACGGCTTCTCGCCCGCGACAAGCTCGTAGAACACCACGCCCGCACTGAACAGATCCGATCGCCGGTCGACCGTCTGGCCCTGGCACTGTTCGGGCGACATGTACGACGGCGTTCCCATCACCATGCCCATCGTCGTCAGGCTGGAGGTATCGATGCGGGCGATGCCGAAGTCGGCCACCTTCAGCGCCCCGCCAGTGGTAAGGATGAGATTCGCCGGCTTGATGTCGCGATGGACCACGCCGCGCTCGTGGGCGAAATCCAGGGCGAGCAGGAGTTGCGTCATGATGGCGACGATCTGCGGCAGGTCGAAATTCGCGCCTCGGTTCAGGAACTCGCGCAGACCGGTGCCCTCGACGTACTCCATGACGATGAATGCGTTGGCTTCGTCCTCGCCGTATTCGTAGACGCTGACGATGTTGGGATGGAGCAGACGGCCGGCCGCACGGGCCTCGTTCTTGAATCGGGCCATCGACTGCTCGACCAGGTCGGGGTCGACCAAGTCCTTGCGCACAGTCTTGATCGCGACAGCCCGCTCGATCCCGGGATCGAAGGCCTTGTATACGACGCCCATCGCACCCTTGCCGAGAACGCTGTCGATGCGGTATTTGCCGATTTTGCCGGGGTCAGCCATGCGTGTCCTGTGACGATAACGTAGGAGGGAAGACTAGCTTTCCAGCATCTTGATCGCCTGGACCATGCTCGTCTTCATGCGATTGAGCGCTTCGGTGAGAACGCCGATCTCATCGGCGCTTTTCGTTCGGAACTCCCCGGCGTCAAGGTTGCCCAGGCTCACTTCGTCTGCCAGGCTCGCCAGGCGCTTGACCCGGCGGATCACCACCCAGTAGAGCATCAGGTTGAGCATGACCATCGTGAACAGGAAGATTGCCCCCAGCAAAAGCAGGAACACTTTCAGCGTGTAATTGGCTCGCTGCACGGAAACCGAAGTCGGCACCGACACCACCTGCGCGCCGACGATATCGTTGATCTTCCATCCGAAGCCGTTGTTGGCACCGTAAGCCTCGATCATGGTCTTGGGGGCGACGTCCGGCGTACCGTGGCAGACAAGGCACGCCGGGTCCTTGATCTGAATTGGACGCGCGAGAAAAAGCGAATGTCCTTCCGGCGTGTCGCGTTCGCCGACAACTTCGGTGCGGGTGGAGACCTGGCGGAACTGGTTGACCACATCGACCTCCCAGTCCGTCGCGTGATCGCGCGGATTGGTGGGATTGAGGGTCGCCTCCTTGTACGCGTAGTCGGGATATTTCTTGCGCAGGTCGTTGAATTGCTCCGTTGCCGCGAACTGCGGCACCGACTGTGGCAGGAACCTGTATTTGAGCTGCGTCTCGAGCAGCGGCCTGACCTGCGAGTCGGTGTAATTGCGCGACGACGACGCCGATTCCAGCATGATTCGCGCGTGCTGCAACACCTCGTCGCGTGCATTGGCCTTAAGAACGCTATTCGAAACAAACGCAGCGAGGAGGAATCCGACGATAAAGATCCCGATGAGCGCGGCATTGAATTTCCAAATGAGCTTCACGGTTATCTACGCTCCCATGGCCAGTGCCAGGTTCTCGCCGGCGCTTTTTCTTTCTCTTTCTCTTTTTCTTTCTCCCGCTCCTGTTCCTTTTCCTTCTCTTTTTCCTTCGGCGGCTCGACTTTCGCCTTGGTCGCGCTGGTCCATTCGGGATTGGCCTTGCTGTTGGCCTCCGCCGCAGCGCGAAATGCCGGATCGGCGAGCTTGGGCTCGAAGCGCTTGATGAAGCTTGCGCGATACGGCCCGGACAGCCAAGGTTGCACTTCGGCGTAGGTCGCCTCGCGCTCGACGCCCGGCTCGACACGAGACGACGCAAATTTCATCGCGCGCGTCGGAAGCGGATCCATGAAATCCCGCGGCAGCGCGCCGATGAATGGCGAAGGCGCGCGCGCGTCGAACATGAACGGCTTGCCCGGCCCGCGCGCCGCGAAGCCGCCCGCCTTGATCTCGCCGCCCGAGCCGTCCGCCTTGCCCGGTTCCGAGATCTTTGCCGCACCGCTTTCGACGAACACGTCCAACCCTTCCGGCGCAATGCGCGCCACCGCCGCGGCGTCCGAAGCAGTGATCGTCCCGAGCGCGGCGCGAACCCGCAGCCGAGTCGCCTTCGGCTTGGTGTCGAGCTTGATCCAGCCGCGGGTAATCAGAAATTCGGCGGTTCCCGCCTGCTTCGCATCGCGAGGGGTTGCGGACACCGCGTAAAGCGCGCCGGGGCCGATGACTCCAAGTGCGCCGCCGTCATTCATTTCGACTTGCACCTGAGACTTCTCCGGAAGTTCGATGACGTCGCCGTCGCGAATGCGAACGCCTTCGGCGAGGCTGTGCCACATCGTTCCGCGGAGCAGCTTGGGCTTGCCATCGAGGATCGTTATCGTGCCGACGTCAGCGCCAAGACTGGGCATAGCGGCCAACAGCAGACAGCACCCGAACCACATCCAGGATTTTTTCATGTCGGGGATTTCCGCACCCGAAAAACATTGAGTGCGTAAGCGGACAATACTAGGCCGCGCCCCCATTCTCGTCAACGTTAATGCTCACATCCGGGCATTTGAGCGGGGTCTTGCCTTATACTCTGCGCAAAACGCTCTTTCCGCATGGTCTCTACGACGCGCAACCTCGCGATTCTTTTCGCCGACATCTCCGGCAGCACCAAGCTGTACGAACTGCTTGGCAACGACGAAGCGCGCGCCATCGTCGATCACTGCCTGACCATCGCCAAGCGAGCTTGCGAGGACTTCGGAGGGCGCGTTGTCAAGACCATCGGCGACGAGGTCATGGCTGCGTTTCCGACCGCCGACTCCGCCGCGCAAGCCGCCATCGAGATTCAGACCGGCATCAGCAAGCAGCGAACCAGCCGCGGAACACCCGTCGCAATGCATATCGGATTTCATTCCGGACAGGCCATCGAGGACGAAAACGACGTCTTCGGGGACTGCGTGAACGTCGCCGCACGGATGACCGCTTTCGCAAGCGCGGGGCAGATCTTTACCTCGGCGCATACCACAGCCGAATTGTCGCCGGTGCTGCGCCAGCGCACCCGGGATCAGGACGCGCAGACCCTCAAGGGCAAGGAACGCGATATCGGTCTTTTCGAGGTGATCTGGGGTGACGCCGAGGACGAGCTCACTGCCATGTCGCCGCGGTTGGCGAGAACGCCGCCGAAGGTCACGCTGACTCACGCGGCTCGTGCCATCGAGCTCAGCGAGGAACGCTCGCTTCTCACGCTCGGCCGCGACGCGCGGAACGATGTGGTTATCGCCGACCGCAAGGCATCGCGCATGCATGCGCGCATCGAGCGGCGTCGCGACAAATTCGTATTTATCGACCAGAGCTCCAACGGCACGTGGGTGACCGTCGAGGGTGAGCCGGAAATCACCCTTCGTCGCGAGGAACTCATTCTTCGCGGACGCGGACAGATCAGCTTCGGCCACGCGTTTGCAGACGATCCGACCGAGATCGTCGTGTTCACCTGTCAGGGCTGACCCCAGCCCCCTGCGCTGCCGTCAACGATATGAGGACCGTGGATCGGGCAAGACCATGGATTGTTCCGACGTAGACGCCGAGGCCTCCGAGCGCGCGGGGAACATGGCTTGCGGGGAAGACCGCGCATGACCTGGTCGATCGTCGCGCGCGACGCGAGCGGCGCGCTTGGCGTTGTTGTCGCGAGCCGTTTTTTCGCGGTCGGCGCTCTTTGTCCCTACGCGCGCAGCGGGGTCGGCGCGCTGTCGACGCAGGCGTTGCTCAACCCCCTCTACGGCCCGCGCGGGCTCGCGTTGTTGTCCCAGGGGCTCGCTCCAAACGAGGTCGTGCGCTCGCTTCTCGCCGCCGACGGCGGCCGTGAGCATCGGCAGTTTCATCTCGTCGATGCCGAGGGCAACGTCGCCGTCCACACCGGTGTTCAGTGCCTTGAATGGTGCGGCCACATCGCGGGCGGCGGATTTTCCGTCGCCGGAAACATGCTGGCCGGCCCGCAGGTGATCGAGGATACGGCGCAAGTCTACGACGCTGCGGATGATCTTCCGTTCGCGGAGCGCCTGATCGCGGCGATGAGCGCGGGAGAAGCCGCTGGCGGCGACAAGCGCGGCAAGCAAGCGGTAGCGTTGCTCATATGCACGACCGAGGCGTATCCGTTCCTCGATCTGCGCGTCGACGACCATCCCGAGCCGCTTGCCGAGCTCCGCCGGCTTTACGTCAAGAGCCTGGAACGCTATCAACCTTTTGTCGCGTGCCTGCCGGGGCGGGCGCGGCCGGCGGGAGTCACCGATCGCGCTTCGATCGAGGCGGAGATCCTGAGCTTTCACGCCGCACGGATGCATCGGAGCGCGTCTGAGTAATGCGCAGGCGAGCCCGGGCGCGCGCACAGGCCGGCCGGTCGGCTCATGCTCCGGCGTGCCGGGCGCCGAGCTGACTTCTCCAGTCTCGACGCGATGACCGCACTTCTCGCGGTCAAGGATCTCAGGACGTCGTTTGCGATCGAGGGGGGCGAATTCCCTGCCGTCGACGGCGTGAGCTTTTCGATCGAAGCGGGGCGCACGCTGGGCATCGTCGGCGAATCGGGTTGCGGCAAGAGCGTGACCGCGCTGTCGATCATGGGGTTGGTCCCGCAGCCACCCGGACGCATCGGCGGCGGAGAGATTCTGTTCGAAGGCGTCGACCTCAACCGGGTGACGAGAGGCCAAATGCGCGAGCTCCGCGGCGATCGCATCTCGATGATCTTTCAGGAACCGATGACCTCGCTCAACCCGGTGCTAACCGTTGGCGAGCAGATCGTCGAAGGCGTGTTGCGCCATCGCAGAATAAGTCGCGATGCCGCAAAAGATCTGGCGATCGACATGCTGGAGAAGGTCCACATCCCGTCCCCGGAGCAGCGCTTCGGCGATTATCCGCACCGGCTATCCGGCGGCATGCGGCAGCGGGTGATGATCG
>VBCZ01000066.1:9634-15461 GCA_005889025.1 Betaproteobacteria bacterium | reverse complement strand
CGCCACTTTTGCAGGCTCCTGATTGTATTGCTCGGCGACCATGAAGTTGAGCACCGCCGGCGGCAGGCAGCCGAACAGGATGAGCAGGCTGCTTTGCATCGGGTCGAGCCGCAGCATGGGCGACAGCAACGCCGCCATCGCAATGCCCGTCAGCGGGCACACGAGCGCGCCGATCACCCCGAGATTCCAGCCGCCCCAGGTGACGGTTGCCATGCGGGCTCCGAGCGAGATCAGCATCAGCGGAATCATTGCGTCGCCGGTCAGCTTGATCGCCAGCATCAGCCAGTCGGGCATCGGCGGATGAAGAATCGCGAATGCAAATCCGACGAAGGTCGCGATCACCATCGGGTTCCTGAAAATGGGCCAGAACGCCGCATGGCGGTTGACGATGTGCACCCCGACCGTGAAGTGCAGGAGGTTCGAGACTGTGAACAGCGATCGGCGGCACGAACGTGCGCGGATCCTCGTGCAGGAGCCTGGCGAAGGGCCACGCGAGCAGCCCGGACCCGGCGACGACGCCGATGGCACCGAGAATCAGGACGTCGTTTGCCGCGAGATCGAAATCCTTATTCGCCAGCGCAGTGAAAATGAGCGCTGGCGCCAGGACGTCCATGTTGATGCGGTTGACCCACGCCATGTCCGGCTTGACGCGGCGGGCGTAGAAGTAGCCCAGAACGATGACGCTGAACACGGGCAGGATGATGCCGAGTACGCGTTCGACCATGGTCTAGCATCGACCTTCTCCTTCCCCTTGAAGGGGAGGGGGTTGCAGCAGCGTGACCGCGGCTCGCCGTCACAGAATGTATTGCGATAGATTATCGTCCTTGACGATGCCGGCGAGCCGGGCGTCGACGTAACCGGCGTCGATACTGATCGTGCGACCTTCGAGCTTGGATGCGTCGAAGGATACCTCGTCCAGCAATCGCTCCATCACGGTATACAGCCGTCGCGCGCCGATATTTTCCTGCTTTTCGTTGACGTCGAATGCGATTTGAGCGAGGCGGCGGATCCCGTCGGGCTCGAACGCAAGCTCGACGCGCTCGGTAGCGAGCAGTGCCTGGTACTGGCGCGTCAGGCACGCGTCGGTGGCGGTCAGTATCTTCTCGAAATCGTCGACGGAAAGCGACGTGAGCTCGACACGAATCGGAAAGCGGCCCTGGAGCTCGGGGATCAAATCGGAAGGCTTGGCGAGATGAAATGCGCCGCTGGCGATGAACAGGATGTGGTCGGTCTTGATCATCCCGTACTTGGTGGCGACCGTCGTTCCCTCGACCAGAGGCAAGAGGTCGCGCTGCACGCCCTGGCGCGAGACATCCGCCCCCTGCATTTCCTGCCGGCTGGCGATCTTGTCGATCTCGTCGAGAAACACGATGCCGTTCTGCTCGACATTGGCCAGCGCCTTGGACTTGAGCTCGTCGTCGCTGACCAGCTTCGCCGCTTCCTCGTCGGTCAGCGCCTTGAGCGCGTCGGTGACTTTCATTTTCTTGACTTTGCGACGGCCGCCCGACATCTGCTGGAACATTCCCTGAATCTGACTGGTGAGATCTTCCATTCCCGGCGGCGCGAGAATTTCCATCTGCGCCGGCAGCGCGGTGACCTCGACGTCGATTTCCTTGTCGTCGAACTTGCCTTCGCGCAGCATCTTGCGGAATTTCTGCCGCGTGGCCGAGTCGGTAGGTTGCATGTCGTCGAAGTTCACTTCGCGCGCGGGCGGCAGCAGCACGTCGAGCACGCGTTCTTCGGCCGCATCGACGGCACGATCCCGCACCTTTCGCGTTTCCGCTTCACGGGCCTGCTTGATCGCTGTTTCTGCGAGATCGCGGATGATGGTATCGACGTCCCGACCGACATAGCCTACTTCGGTGAACTTGGTTGCCTCGATTTTGATGAACGGTGCATCGGCGAGCCTCGCCAGCCTCCGCGCGATCTCCGTCTTGCCGACGCCAGTCGGTCCGATCATGAGGATATTCTTCGGCGTGATTTCCTGCCGCAACGGCTCGGCGACCTGCTGGCGTCGCCAGCGATTGCGCATGGCGATGGCCACCGCGCGCTTGGCCGCGTGCTGCCCGACGATATGCTTGTCGAGCTCGTGAACGATTTCCGAAGGAGTCATGGATGACATGGGAGCTCGCGCCACTCTTGCAAAAGAAGAAACGACCGCCCGCGCGGAGCAGCCGTCGTATTCTACCGCGCCGGGTCGGCGTTACTGGTGCGCAAAAAGCGCCGCCTTCACTCTCACTGCACACGCTCGCAGGGCTGGAGTGAAGAGGCGACCTCAAATTCACATCCGGGTTAGAATTCCGCGCGTCCTGACGTTCGGGCGGCCGATTCGACACCACACAGGAGCGGGCATGAAAGCAATGGGCGTGGTAGGGCGGGGCCGGTGGATGCTGCCGGCGCTGCTGTTCTGGGCTGCAACGGGCGCGCCGGCCTACGACGGTCCGGTCGAAAAGAAGATCTTCACGCTGCCGATGTACACCACGGTCGGCGGCAAGACGATCAAGAACGTCCGCGTCGGTTACGAGACCTACGGCACGCTCAACGCCACTGGCGATAACGCGATCTTCATTCCGCATTTCTTTACCTCCACTTCGCACGCGGCAGGCAAATACAAGCCCGCCGATGCCGCTCCAGGGTATTGGGACCCGATCATCGGCGCGGGCAAGCCGATCGATACCGACAAGTATTTCGTGATCAGCGCCGATGCGCTTGTTAATCTCAACACCAAGGATCCCAACGTTACGACGACGGGTCCCGCCAGCACCAACCCCGACACCGGCAAGCCGTACGGCATGACTTTCCCGGTTGTCACGTACCGCGATTCCGTCCGCGTGCACAAGGCGCTCGTCGATTCGCTCGGCGTGAAAAAGCTGAAAGCGGTCGCCGGTGCATCCGGCGGGTCGATCCAGGCGATGGAATGGGGCGCGCTCTATCCGGATCTCGTCGAGCGCGTGATCCACGTCATCGGCCCCGGCTTCGACATTTCGCCGTACGTCGTCGAGATGCTCGACATCTGGGTCATGCCGATCCGGCTCGATCCGAAGTGGAACAACGGCGACTACTACGGCAAGGATGAGCCGGTCGCCGGCGTCACGCAGGCGCTCAAGGTCGTAACGATCACCGCGCGCGCACACGGCTGGGCGGAGAAGACATTCGCCTACAAGTGGGCGGATGCGGCGAAGGATCCGGGCGCCGAGATGGGCAACGTGTTCGCGATCGAGGACACATTGAACAAGACGGGCGCCGCGCGTGCGGCTACGACCGACGCCAATTCGATGATCTACACGGCGAAGGCGAACCAGCTCTATAACCTGGGCGACGACGTGAAGAAGATGAAGGCGAAGATCCTGTTCATGCCGGCAAAAAGCGACCTGATCTTTCCGCCGGAGTTGTCGCAACGCGCGGCCGAGCGCTATCGCGCGCAGAACGGTGTGGCCGAGGTCGTGGTGATCGACGGTGACGGAGGGCACCTCGAGGGCGTGCTCAACGTCGCGAAGCAGGGCGAGGCAATCCGTGCGTTTTTGGCGCGCTAGCCTGCATATTGCATGAGGCAGGTCACGGGAACCACGTTATCCGCGTTAGGTCAGTGACGTCACGCTGCGCGTTTGGCAACATACTTGGCTTCGCCTATCATGGTCGAACGACCGAACGCGGACCGCTCGACTTCATCGTTCCGCAACTAATGTAGGAAACACCGATGAGACATTCAGCGACAGCCCCGCTGTTCAGCGCGTTCCTTGCAGCATGCTTGGCGTTCCCGGCGCAAGCACAGATCGCCACTGCTACTTTGGCGCCGACCGCAGGCAACACGACCGCGGGCACAGTGACTTTCACTCAGAAAGGAAGCAAGATCGCGCTCGAAGCGAAGGTTTCAGGTTTGACTCCGGGCAACCATGGCTTTCATATCCACGAAAAAGGCGATTGCGGATCGGCCGACGGCATGAGCGCGGAGGGACATTTCAATCCGACGGGCAAGCCGCATGGCAAGCCGAGCGCGCCGGATCATCATGCAGGGGACATGCCCATGCTCGTCGCGGATGCGGCCGGAAATGCGTCCTTGTCCTCGGATCTCGATGTCGTGACCATCGGCAGCGGCGCCACCGACATCGTCGGCAAGGCGGTGATCGTGCACAAGGATGCCGATGATTTCACGACACAGCCGACCGGCAATTCGGGCGCACGCGTCGCTTGTGGCGTGATCCGGAAGAGCTGATGTCGCGAGCAGGGCAGGGCCGGCTTGGTCCCGCGCTTGTGCTCGCCGCGATCATGTCGGCGCTCGGGGGCTGCAGCGGCACAGGCTCGACCGCGCCGAGTTTCGAACCGCTCTTCAAGCCGGGCGGCGGCGCCGCCGCCCGCATGACGCCCAAGAACAGCTCGGTGACGGGAACCATCTCCTTTATCCGGCGAGGTGACAAGGTGAGCGTGGCAGCGCTCGTTCAGGAGCTCACCCCCGGCCGGCATCGCATCCTCATTCACGAGACCGGCAATTGCAGCTCACCCAATGCCGCCAGCGCGGGGCACGTATGGGGCGCCGCTGACGCGCCACCCGGAAAACGCCGGGGCGATCTGCCGGAGATCGTCGCCGGAGGGGAAGGCAACGCGAGCCTGGCGGTCAGCATCAGCGGCGTCACTGTCGGAGGCGGCGGTCCCACCGACGTCATCGGCCGCTCGGTGGTCGTCCACGACAGCTTGAACCCCGATCCTCAGCCGGAGTTCGGCGTCGCCAACGACTGGCTTGCCTGCGGCGTCATCGAGCCGAAATAATTTGCGTATCGACTTGCCATTCGCAATGCAGTCGCGCGAGCGAGACTGAAGCGATGGGATTTCTCGCCGATCGCAAGATTCTCATAACCGGTGTGCTTTCCAGCCGGTCGATCGCCTACGGCATCGCGCAGGCGTGCCGTCGCGAGGGCGCCGTGCTTGCGTTCACGTTCGTCAACGACGATCTGAAGGATCGCGTCGTCAAGCTTGCCGCAGACTTCGGCCCCGCCCCGGTGCTTCGCTGCGACGTGACGCGCGACGACGATATCGCCGCGCTGTTCGACGCGTTGGGTAGCGAATGGGGCGGGATCGACGGGCTGCTGCACTCGATCGCGTTTGCGCCGCGCGAGGCGCTTGCCGGTGACTATTTGAACGGACTCTCGCGCCAGGCATTCGCCACCGCCCACGACGTGAGCTCGTATAGCTTTGCCGCGCTTGCCAAGGCGGCCCGCCCCTGGATGCAGGGGCGTCGCGGCGCGATGCTCACGCTGACATACCTTGGTGCGTTGCGCGCGATTCCGAACTACAACGTGATGGGTTTGGCGAAGGCGAGCCTCGAAGCGAATGTGCGCTACCTCGCGCAGTGCCTCGGCCCGGAAGGTATCCGGGTCAACGCCATCTCTGCCGGGCCGATAAAAACGCTCGCGGCAGCCGGGATCGTCGGCTTTTCGAAGATCCTGCGCTTCGTCGAAAAGAACGCGCCGCTGAGGCGCAACGTCACCATCGAGGACGTCGGCAATGTCGCCGCGTTCCTGCTTTCCGATCTCGCGAGCGCAATCACCGCCGAAATCACCTATGTCGATTGCGGATTCTCGACCGTCGCGGCGGGCATGGACGAAGAATAGTCTGACGGGCTGACCGCGGTTGCCGGCGGGCAGCGGTCCCGTACGGTTCTGTCGCTAGCGCCAGGATTGGAGTCATGAGCAACGCTTTGCGCCGCTACGACGCGCTCATTATCGGCGGCGGTCACAACGGCCTTGTCAGCGCGTGCTACCTTGCCGCTGCCGGCTTGTCGGTTGCGGTGTTCGAGCGCCGCTCGATCGTGGGAGGCGCCGCGGTTACCGAG
>VBCZ01000066.1:0-9404 GCA_005889025.1 Betaproteobacteria bacterium | reverse complement strand
CATTGCTGCTGGAGACGCCGCCCAACGTCGGCGGCGGTATCCAGAACATCCTGCAAGCCTGGAAAGTCGGAGGTCGACTCAAGGGACTGGGGATATCGGAGCGGCGCGACCTGCTCGATCTGTTCACCAAGAGTGCGGGCGAGATTCTCGACCATTGGTTCGAATCCGAGCCGATCAAAGCCGCGTTCGGCTTCGACGCCGTCGTCGGCAATTTCGCAAGCCCCTATACCCCGGGGTCAGCGTACGTGCTCCTGCATCACGTGTTCGGCGAAGTCAACGGCAAGCGCGGACAATGGGGCCACGCCGTGGGCGGAATGGGTGCGATCACGCAGGCGATGGCGAAAGAGGCGCTGGCACGCGGCGTCGAATTGTTCACCGACACGCCTGTGGCGCGAGTGCTGACCCAGGGATCAGGCGCGGATTCACGCGCGAACGCTATTGCGTTGGCTGACGGATCGGTCATCGGCGGTCGCGCCATCGTCGCCAACGTCAACCCGAAGTTGCTCTACCTCCAGCTGGTCGGCGCGGATGTGCTCGATCCCGACTTCCGCAGGCGAATCGAAGCGTATCGCTGCGCCTCGGCCACGTTCCGGATCAACGTCGCTCTGGACCGGGCGCCACAGTTCCGATGCCGACCGGGCGATGGCCCTCACGTCAGGTCGGGCATCATCATCGCGCCGTCACTTGCTTACATGGAGCGAGCGTACTTCGATGCGCGACAGATCGGCTGGTCGCGCGAGCCGATCATCGAAATGCTCGTCCCATCACTGGTCGATACGACGCTCGCCCCCGCGGGCAAGCATGTCGCGAGCCTTTTCTGTCAGCACGCCAACCCGCTGCTGCCCCGCGGCGCTTCCTGGGATGACGTCAAAACCGAGGTCGAAGCGCTGATGATCGCCACGGTCGATCGTCATGCGCCGGGCTTCGCGGACTCGGTCATCGCCCGCCGATCGTATTCGCCGCTCGATCTCGAGCGCGAGTTCGGATTGATCGGCGGGGATATTTTTCACGGGACCTTGACTCTCGACCAGCTCTTCTCCGCGCGGCCGGTCCTCGGTCATGGAAATTACCGTGCGCCGATCCGGGGCTTGTACATGTGCGGCGCAGGCACGCACCCCGGTGGCGGGGTCACGGGAATTCCAGGCCACAACGCAGCGAGAGAAATCCTGCGCGACGCAAGGCGCAGGATGGTCTAGGGAGATATGGGGTCAGGTTCGATTTTGTCTCACAGCGGTCGCAGCACCAAGACCGATGGAAAATCGAATCCGACCCGCGGGATAAAAGTCGAAGTCAGCCGATAAGCCGGGTTCTGTTACGGTGCGCGCCTTGACGCGCTCTATGACCGTCATTCGTCTAGGCGCCGCGTTGCCGCGGCGCTCGAGCCACCTACCCGCGGACTAGGCGAGCAGCCTGAAGTTTCTTTCGTCCGCTTACTTGATGTTGCTCCGGATGGAGGTTGCCGCGTTTCACCCGCGCCGATGCCGGTGTGAACCGGCAAAAGCGCGACTCGTCTCTGTGGCCCTGTTCCTCGCCTTCGTCGTCGCTCGCGCAAACGACTTATAGCGGCTGGGCGTTACCCAGCATCCTGCTCTGCGGAGCCCGGACTTTCCTCTCCCCGTCTCGCGATTAGACGAGGCGGGCAGCGACGGTCTGGCTGGCTTCGGACAATCATTTTATCACTCGACGACGCGCCACGCGATGCGTTCGCCGGCACGCAAGGGGACGATGGCGTCTTCCCCCAGGGGATATGTCGCGGGAACGGTCCACGGGCTGCGCTCCAGCGTGATCGTGTCGGTATTGCGCGGCAGCCCGTAGAAGTCGGCGCCGTGATAGCTCGCGAATGCTTCGAGGCGGTCCAGCGCACCGGCAGCGTCGAAAGCTTCCGCGTAAAGCTCCATCGTCGCGTGGGCCGAGTAACATCCGCCGGCGCCGCACGCGTTCTCCTTCGCTGCCTTCGCGTGCGGCGCGGAATCGCTCCCGAGAAAATATTTCGGATTGCCGCTGGTTGCCGCGCGAACGAGCGCCGCGCGGTGCGCCTCGCGCTTGAGGATCGGCAGGCAGTAGTAATGGGGCCTGATGGCTCCGGCGAGCATTGCATTGCGGGACCACAGCAGGTGGTGCGGGGTGATGGTTGCGCCGACCCGCGCGGGAGAGTCGGCGACGAATTCCGCGGCCTCGCGAGTCGTGATGTGCTCGAAAACGACGATGAGGCCGGGGAAATCGCGCAGAATCCGCGTCATCACGCGGTCGATGAAATAGCGCTCGCGGTCGAACACATCGATGTCGGGATCGGTGACCTCACCATGCACTAGCAGCGGCATCCCGACCTCTTCCATCGCCGCCAGCTGGGCATGAACGCGTTCCAGCCTGGTGACTCCCGAGTCGGAATTCGTCGTCGCGCCCGCCGGGTAATACTTTACGCCGACGATGAATCCGGACTTGCGCGCGCGCACGATTTCTGCGGCGGCCATGTTGTCGGTGAGATAAAGCGTCATCAGCGGCGCGAAACGCGACTTCGCGGGAAGTGCGGCAGCGATTCGCTCGCGGTATGCGGATGCGCCATCGACCGTTGTCACCGGCGACCCGAGATTCGGCATAACGACCGCGCGTGCGAAAACGCGCGCGGTCGCGCCAACGACCGAGCGCATCGCCTCGCCATCGCGCAGGTGCACGTGCCAGTCGTCGGGGCGGGTGATGCGCAGCACCATTAAAATGCCTTGTTTTTCCGGGATTATAGGTCGCCGGGGAGACCTATCCGGCCGCGCATCGGCGGTCGTCGACACCGTGGCCTGCGCCGACCTGTTCGCGATATAATGCCCGATTTAGCACGGTTGCGACGCGGCCCGACAGCTTATCGCCGCGCGTGCCGAAACGCCTCGGCGTTTCGGAACTACGTGCCAGTCAAGGGCGACATTCGTTTGCAGGGAAGGTGGAAGCGTGGCAACCAAAAGCGTGGCAGACCGTCGCGGCTAAGAGCGCCGCGGCCAAGAGCGTCGCCGCCAAGAGCGTCGCGGCCAAAAGCGTCGCAAAGAAAGGCAAGGAACTGACCGATCAGGATCTCCTGGCGGCGCCTGAGCGCGACTACATGAACGAGGCCCAGCTTGCGTTTTTCAAGCAGCGCCTGCTCGAGTTGCGCGCGCAACTGCTTAACAACGCCGACGACACCGGCCAGCACCTTCGTGAGAACGAGGTGACCACCGATCCATCCGACCGCGCGACTCTCGAAGAAGAGTACACGCTGGAATTGCGCACGCGCGACCGCGAGCGCAAGCTTCTGAAGAAGGTCGAGAAGTCGCTGAAGATGATCGAGGGCGGAAGTTACGGATACTGCGAGGAGACCGGAGAGCCCATCGGCATTCCCCGGTTGCTCGCTCGTCCCACCGCGACCTTGTCGCTCGAGGCGCAGGAGCGGCGCGAACGCGTGCAGAAACTCTACGGCGATTGACGGCTCAAGGCATCTTAGGCCATCGAAACGGCCCGGCGAATTGCCCGGGCCGTTTGCTTGTGCGAGAGCGCAAGCGTGCCACAGCCTACCCTAGAGTCCGAAAGTTCCCCGGTGCGACCAGCCCGCGGCCATGAAGAACAACATCGGTATCGACAGCATGGTGTTGACTCGCGACGTCAGAAAGGCGATTCGTCGGGCCTTGTTCTTTTCCTCGTCGGTCGCGGGCTTGAGGCCAAGCACCTTTTGCTGATTGGGCCAGATCAGCGCCCAGACATTGATCAGCATGATCGTACCGAGCCACGCGCCGACGCCGATACCCGCCATGCCGTGTGACAGGGTGAACGCGTTCACGAACTCTTTGCCGAGCAGCGTGGCGCCTGCGAGCCACGTGACGACTGCCGCCCAGCGAAAATAAAACAGGGCGCGCGGCACGACGTGCTTGGTGATGCCCGCGTTTGTTCCGTCCGCGGTGGCCGCTTTCAGCGCCGCCACTTGCACGAAGTTGAAGTAATAGAGCAGGCCGATCCACATCACGCCCGCCAGAAAGTGAATCCACCGCGCGATTCCCATGACCGGATCCATGGCGGCCCCTTAGATCAGAATACTTCTGACAACGACGTACAGGACCGCCGTCAGGATCACGCCGGAAATTACCGTGCCCCACAACGAATCCAGCGGATTTTTCATCGTTCTTCCTCCCAGGTCATTTGGCGCGGGGCGCTCTTCTGCCAGCGTTCCCACGAAACTTTGGCTTATCGCCGCTGTCGTCTCATTGTAGCTTAGCGGGGCGGGTGTGAATACCGATGCCCGCTCTCGGGTCGTCGCCGGCCGATGAGTCAGGCAGCGCCGTAAACCGCGGCGATAGCGCTCGCGACGGAAGCCTTTAAGTGTCGGTATTTACCCAAGGAGCTCGACCATGCCGCAATCTTTTACCCTTCCTCCATTGCCCTACGCGGACGACGCGCTTGCGCCGGTGATTTCAGCGAAGACGATTGGCTTTCATTACGGAAAGCACCACAAGACGTATGTTGAGACGCTCAACAAACTTGTCGCAGGAACGGAGTTCGAGGGCCAGCCGCTGGAAGACATCATCCGATCGACCGCCGGAAAGAACGAACAAGTGCAGATTTTCAACAATGCCGCGCAACATTGGAATCACATCTTTTATTGGCAGTGCCTGAGAGCTAAGGGGGGCGGAAAACCCAAGGGCGAGCTTGCGCACTTGATCGAGCAGACCTACGGTGGGTACGCCAAATTCAAGGCGGAGCTTGCGGACACCGCGATCAAGCAGTTTGGCAGCGGCTGGGCTTGGCTCGTCATGGACAAGGGATCGCTAAAGGTGATCAAGACCGGCAATGCCGACAATCCGATCGCCCGGAATATTCGCCCGCTGCTAACCATCGACGTCTGGGAGCACGCGTACTACCTCGACTACCAGAACCGCCGCAACGACCACGTTGACGCCGTGATCGACAAATTGCTGAACTGGGAATTCGCCGCGGAGAATTTCTCCAATGCCGGGGTTTCCGGAGGTTTCATGCCGGCAATGGCGCGCTAGTCGCGCTGCTCGTCGCCAGAGGCGCGGCTTGTTGCCCGCTGAGTAAGGGCACATAATTACCCTTTTGGCATGTAACCTGCGTTCGCCATGGCATTCAAGCTGTTTCCCAAGCCACCCGGCAAGTCCAAGCCAGGCGGGCGCCCGGCGCCGGATGTCAAGCCCAAAGCGGCTCCGGCCAACCGGGCAGAGCTACGACCGGCATCGGCGCGTGACCTCGCCGCGTCGGTCAAGGAGCGGGCAACGGCGCCCAAGGTGGGTGCCGTTGCCCCCGAGATCACGGATACCGGCCCGCCGAGCATCATCGAATGGACGCCGAGCCTGCACCAGAACCTCGAGGTCGCCGTAGGCAATTCGGGCCTATGCGCAGTGCTCGAAAACGCAGCCTTGCTCTATGCCAACGGACAGGCGCCTCAAGCGCGCGAAATTCTGCAACAAGGTGTCGCCGAAGATCACGACGCCAAGGGCTCCCAGCTTGCGTGGCTTGCGCTGTTCGATTTGCTCCAGCGCGCGGGAGACCGGCAGGCGTTCGACCAGCTTGCGTTGCAGTATGTCGTGGCGTTCGAAAGGTCGGCCCCCGCCTGGGAAGACGGAGGCGCACCTTCCCGCCAAGGCGCGCGCCCGGCCGCCGGCGGCTACATCGGCTTGACGGGAAAACTCAGTGCGGCGCACGCGCCGCAGATCGCCAATCTGCATTCGGCGTCGAAAAAACAACCTCAAATCCGTCTCGACCTGGGTTCGGTGACCGGCGCGGATGATGCCGGCGCGAAGTTGCTCGCCGATGCATTGGCGAAGCTTCGAAAGAGTCGCTATCCCCTGGCGGTGCTGCATCCCGAAAAAATCTGCCGTGCGCTCGAGGTCTCCGTGGCTCACGGACGCGGCGCAGACGAAGGGCACTGGATACTCATGCTCGAATTGCTGCAATGGCAAAACGATCACAAGGTATTCGAGGATCGCGCGATAGAGTATGCCGTTGCCTTCGAAGTCTCGCCGCCTTCGTGGGAACCGCCTGCAGGCATGCCCCTCGCGAATGTCGCATCCGGCGCCGCATCGACGAGCGCCACGGAAAACGCCGAGACGCTGGTATGGCAGGGGACGCTCACCGGGTCCTCGGATACCCAGCTCGCCAAGCTCAATATGTTTCGCGAAGGCCGCCATTCGGTGCCGATCGACATGACTGCCGTCGAACGCGTCGATTTCGTTTGCGCAGGCGCGCTGTTCAACGCAATCGCCCGTGCCGAGTCGCAGCGCAAGAGCGTGCAGATCATCGGTGCGTCGCCGATTATTCGCGCTCTGCTGCTGCTCATCGGCATCTCGCCGCACAATTTCATCAAGAAAGCAATGTAGCGATCGCGCTCCAGGACGCCGCCACGCGCGATGCGCTTCGGCGGGGCGCCTGCTGCATCGAATGCACACGCATCATGGAATCCTTTCACGCGACGACCATTCTTTCGGTTCGCCGTGGGTCGAGCGTGGCTCTTGGCGGCGACGGCCAGGTTACGCTGGGCAACGTCATCATCAAGGCGAGCGCACGCAAGATACGGCGCATTTACAACGATCGCGTGCTGGCAGGATTTGCCGGGGCAACCGCTGATGCATTCACGCTGTTCGAGCGTTTCGAGGCGAAGCTCGACAAGCACCAGGGCCAGCTGCAGCGCGCCGCAGTCGAGCTCGCGAAGGACTGGCGTTCCGACAGGATATTGAGGCGGCTCGAAGCGATGCTCGCGGTGGCCGATGCGACTTCGTCCCTGGTGATCACGGGCACTGGCGACGTGCTCGAGCCCGAATTCGGCATCGTCGCAATCGGGTCGGGCGGGCCCTATGCTCAGGCGGCCGCGCGCGCGCTTCTGCAGCACACCGACCTCTCGGCGGCAGAGATCGTGAAAGAGGCGCTGACCATCGCCGCCGATATCTGCGTCTATACCAATCACCAGCAGGTGATCGAGGTCCTTGGCTGATGCCCGCGCGCGAAGTCGACTACGAGGCGATCGTTGTCGGCGCCGGGCTCGTGGGCCTGGCGGCCGCGGTTGCGCTCGCTCGTGCGGGCTTGCGCGTCGCGCTCGTCGACCGCAGCAAGATTGAGGTCGGGACGTTATCCTCGACAGAGGACGATTGGGATGCACGGGTCTACGCCATCAGCCCCGGAAGCGCCTGTTTTCTTCGCACGCTCGGCGTCTGGCAACGGGTGCCTTCGGAGCGAATTGCCGCGATCGAAACGATGGAGGTTTTCGGCGACGCAGGCGGCGAGATCACGTTTTCCGCCTACGAACTTGGTGAGCGCGCGCTGGCATGGATCGTGGAGAACCACGAGCTCAATGCGGCGCTGGTCGAAACGATGCGCACGACGCCGGGAATCGATTGCCTCGCGCCCGATTCGCCCTCGGCAGTTGCATGGAGCGCCGATCGCGTCGAGCTGCGAATGGCGGATGATCGATCGATTGCGGGCCGTATTCTCGTCGCGGCGGATGGCGTAAATTCGTGGGTACGCGCGCAAGCAGGAATTACGATTTCGCCACGCTCGTACGGGCAGACCGCGATTGTGGCTAATTTCGCAACCGAGCGCGCACATCGCGGCCGCGCGTTTCAGTGGTTTCTGGACGACGAAAGTGTCCTGGCGTGGCTGCCGCTTCCCGGCAGGCGAATTTCCATCGTCTGGTCTGCGCCGGAAACGCTTGCAACGGAGCTGCGGGCGATGACGCAGGAGGCGCTTGCGCTTCGCGTGGCGGGCGCGGGCAAAGGTGCACTGGGGAGACTTACGTGCATTACATCGGCGACGGGTTTCCCGTTGACATTTCTCCGGTTGCCAGGGGTGATCGGACCGCGCCTCGCGCTGGTCGGCGACGCGGCCCACGGAGTGCACCCGCTGGCGGGACAGGGAGTCAATCTCGGCTTCGGTGACGCCGCCGCGCTTGCCTCCGCGCTCGCTGCGCGAACTCTCGTCGGAGATGCCGGCTCGGCGTTTCTGCTCGAGCGCTACGCGCTTCATCGCGCGGCGCCCGTACTGGCGATGCAGGCCGTAACCGACGGCCTGGTGCGCTTGTTTGGAACATCGTTTCCATTGGTCAAGCTTGCGCGCAACGGCGGCATGCGCGTGGTCGACGCGCTCGGGCCGCTGAAGCGACTGCTGGCGCAACCGGCGCTGCGGTAAACTGTCTTCCTTGTCTTGTATTGGAGCAACAATGCGATTACTTCTTTCGAGTCTCGTGCTGGCCGGCATGGCCTGTGTCGCGGTCAATTCGGCTTGGGCGCAGGAAAACACGAAAACCGATGCGTCAGCCAAAGAGATCGCGACGGTGAAAAAGCTTCTCGAGGCAAGGTTTCCGGGCGCGCCGATCAGCAACGTGTCCAAGTCTCCGTATTTCGGCCTGTACGAAGCGCAGCTCGACGACCGTATGCTTTATACCGACGCCAAGGTCGATTATGTCCTGGTGGGTTCGGTGTACGACACCGCAACGCGCACTAATCTCACCGAGCAGCGCATGCGCAAGATGAATCGGGTGGCGTGGGAGTCGCTGCCGCTCGATATCGCGATCAAGAAGGTCAAGGGCGACGGATCGCGCAAGCTCGCGGTCTTTTCCGACGCCGATTGCCCGTTCTGCAAGCGTCTGGAAACCGAGATGAAGCGTCTCGACAACGTTACCGTGTACACCTTCCTCTTTCCTATCGAGCAGTTGCACCCCGATGCCGCGCGCAAGTCTGCGAGGATCTGGTGCGCGCCCGACCGGCTCAAGGCATGGGACGACTGGTTCGACTCCGCCAAGCTGCCGGACAACAAGGGCGATTGCGCGACACCCATCGCGCAGACGGCCCTCCTCGGCCAGAAATTCCACGTCAACGCGACTCCGACGCTGATCTTCGCTGACGGGTCGGTCGTCGCGGGCGCGCTTCCGTTGGACCGGCTGGAGGCCGAGCTCAATCAGGCCGAGTCCGAGATCAAGGGGCCAGCCAAGAAGTAGTCGGCGACACGCGGGCTCGAGGAAAACACCATGGCAATTCTCGATTTCATCAAAAAACAGTTCATCGACATCATCGAATGGACCGATGATTCGCGCGACACGCTTTCATATCGATTTCCGGACGAGGACAAGGAAATAAAGCGCGGCGCGCAGCTGATCGTGCGCGAATCGCA
Organism: Betaproteobacteria bacterium; assembly: GCA_005889025.1. Classification (GTDB taxonomy): domain Bacteria; phylum Pseudomonadota; class Gammaproteobacteria; order Burkholderiales; family Casimicrobiaceae; genus PALSA-1003. The sequence goes on along the minus strand of VBCZ01000066.1, from coordinate 275 downwards.
AATGGCGCAACTCGTCTATCTGGGGCAGTTTGGCGATACGTTCGGCCCGGGCAAGTTCGAGCTCACTACGGACAACATTCCCATCCTGACCGATCTCAAGGGATGGAAGTACGGACTCGAATCGCCGTTCAAGGCGGACATCTATTACGTCGTCACGCGGCTGTTCACCGGCAACAAATGGGGCACCGCCAATCCGGTCATGATGCGCGATCAGGATTTCGGCATCGTCCGCTTGCGCGCGTACGGTATTTACGACTTCAAGGTCGTCGATCCCA
>VBCZ01000065.1 GCA_005889025.1 Betaproteobacteria bacterium | reverse complement strand
TTGAGGAACACCTTGCCACCGGCAAATTTTCCGATGCGGATCTTCGGGCCCTGCAAGTCGGCCATGATGGCGACCTCGCGGCCGATCGAGTGCGCCACGTCGCGCACCAGCGCCGCGCGCTCCTGGTGATCGGTGGCGCTGCCATGCGAAAAATTAAGCCGCACGACGTCGACTCCCGCTGCCAGCATCCGCATCAGCACGTCGCGCGCGCTGCTCGCGGGACCCAGCGTGGCTACTATCTTGGTCGATCGCATCATCACCTGTCGACTCCGGTTGAAGCCGCTTGTCTCAAGTCTCTCTAGCCCTCTGCGCGTTGCTTGAGAATCTCGACCGCAGGTAGCGGCTTGCCCTCGAGAAACTCGAGAAAAGCGCCCCCTCCGGTCGAAATGTATCCTATTCGGTCGGAGACGCCGTATTTGGTGATTGCCGCGAGCGTGTCGCCGCCTCCGGCAATCGAGAATGCCGGCGACGAAGCGATGGCGCGCGCCAAGCGTCGCGTCCCTTCGCCGAAAGCGTCGATCTCGAACACTCCGACCGGCCCGTTCCATACGATCGTTCCGGCCTTGGCAATGAGGGCCTCCAGCGCCAGCAAGGTTTGAGGGCCGATATCCAGGATCATGTCATCCGGGTCGATGTCGGCGATCGCCTTGAGCGTCGGAGTCGCATTCGCGGACAATTCCTTGGCGACCACCGCATCGATCGGAATGGGAACCTTGCCTGGAAACGCATCGAGGATGCCTTGCGCCTCGCCGACCAGTCCCGGCTCGGCCAGCGACACGCCGATTCGACCGCCGGCGGCCAGAATGAATGTGTTGGCAATGCCGCCGCCGACGATGAGCGTGTCGACCTTGGTGACCAGGTGAGTGAGAACCGAGACCTTGGTCGACACCTTGGCGCCCGCGACGATCGCGACCAGCGGTTTGGCGGGATGCGCCAGCGCCTTGCCCAGCGCGTCGAGCTCACTCGCGAGGAGCGGTCCGGCACACGCGACCGCCGCATACTTGGCGATCGCATGCGTTGTCGCCTCAGCTCGATGTGCGGTGCCGAAGGCATCATTGACGTAGACGTTGCAAAGCCGCGCCATTTTTTGCCCGAGCTCGTCGCTGTTCTTCTTTTCGCCGATGTTGAAGCGGCAGTTCTCGAGCAGGACGACCTGACCGGCAGAAAGCGAGTCCCACCATTTGCCGCCTTCCACCCAGTCGCGAATCAGCGGCACGCGGCTGTCCAGCAGCTCGGAGAGCCTCGCCGCGACCGGGGCCAATGAATCGGCCTCGCTCCATTGGCCTTCGGCGGGACGACCCAGATGCGAGGTGACCATGACTAGGCCGCCGGCATCTATCGCCTGGCGTATCCCCGGAAGCGATGCCCGGATGCGCGTATCGTCGGTAATCGCACCCCGGTCGTCCTGTGGAACGTTCAGATCGGCCCGGATGAAAACGCGCTTGCCGGCCAGCTCGACATCGGTGAGTCGCTTGAATGCCATCGGATAGGCTTTAGAGAAAGTAGACCAGCATGTGCACGTCGTCGTACTCGCCGTCGAGCTTCTTTCCGCGTATGCGAATGCCCTCGTGCAAGAAACCGATCTTGCGGTAGAGCGAATGCGCCCGCGTGTTCTTCGCGTACACGGAAAGCTCGACACGCTCGAAGCCTTGCACGCGCGCGTCCTCGAGCGCTGCCCGAATCAAGCGTTCGCCGATTCCGCGTCCGCGATAGCTGTCGACCACGCCCATGCCGAGCACCGCGCAATGACTCTGCACCGGAATCGGATCGCGGCGGATGTCGCACCAGCCGACGATGCGCGGACCGTGCGTCGCCACCCAGTGCGGATTGCGCTCGCGCATGTTTCGTGCAACGAAAGCCTTGGTCTCCTCGATCGAAAACGCTTCCTGGTACGCCAGATAATGCCTCTCCCGCATGACGGCGTCGACGCAATCGCGCAAGGCGACCACGTCGCCCAGCGCTATCGGCCGTATGGCGACGGCGTCGGAAGCCATCGACGTCGGCTCTAGCGCCCGCGGGTTGCCGCTGGCTGCGTGCCGCGGGGGCGCAGCGCGTTGAGCTGGTCGAGTTTCCGGCTTGCCGTCGTTACGCACAGGAAGGGAAAGAAGGCGTGAACCATCGCCGCCAGGCCGCCGACGGCCATCTTGGCGCCGAACTTGAATGCGAAGATGAAATGGTGCACGTAGGTTTCGCCAACCGAGGCGGGATGCGTAGTGAAGGGATTTCGCATATACCTTTACTTGGCGGCCATGAATGCCATCGTGGTGTCGAGCATCCTGTTGGAGAAACCCCACTCGTTGTCATACCAGGATGAAACCTTGACCAGGCGCCCCGACACCTTGGTAAGCGTCGAATCGAATACCGACGAGCGCGGGTCGTGATTGAAATCGATCGAAACCAGCGGGCCGGTGTTGTAGCCGAGCAGACCTGCAAGCGGACCGGAGTCCGATGCAGACTTCATGACCGCGTTCACTTCGTCGACGCTCGTATCGCGCGCCGCAATGAAGGAGAGGTCGACGATCGACACGTTGATGGTGGGCACGCGGATGGCGTAGCCATCGAGCTTGCCGTTGAGCTCGGGAAGTACCAGCCCAACGGCGGATGCCGCCCCGGTCTTGGTCGGTATCATGCTCATCGTTGCGGAGCGAGCGCGGCGCAGGTCCTCGTGATAGACGTCGGTGAGCACTTGATCGTTGGTATAGGAGTGCACCGTCGTCATCAGGCCGGCAACGACGCCGATCTTATCGTGCAGCGGTTTCACCAGCGGCGCCAGACAGTTCGTCGTGCACGACGCGTTGGATATCACGGTGTGCGTGGCTTTCAGCGTTTGGTGGTTAACGCCGAAGACGATCGTTGCGTCGACATCCTTGCCGCCCGGCGCGGAAATGACGACTTTTTTCGCGCCGCCCTTCAGATGCGCCGAGGCTTTTTCCTTGGTCGTGAATAGGCCTGTGCATTCGAGCACCACGTCCACGCCCAGCGCTCCCCATGGCAGCTCGGCGGGATTGCGCTGCGCGAGCACCTTGATGCGGTCGCCATTGACGAGCATGGCGTCTCCATCGACTTCGACTTTGCCCGGAAACTTGCCATGGACCGTGTCATGGCGCGTGAGATGCGCGTTGGTTTCGGGGCTGCCCAGGTCGTTGATCGCGACGATCTCGAGGTCGTGCCTGGAGCCGCCGGACTTGGCTCCTTCGTAGTGGGCGCGCAGAATATTGCGACCGATGCGGCCATAACCGTTGATCGCGACTTTGATGGGCATCATTGTTTCCTCAAGGAACGACTACCAAGTCGACGTCGCACGGCATGGCGCGCTTCATTGCCGGCGCTTCTTCGTCAAAGCACCCTGCGCACAGCCGTCGCGACATTCTCCACCGTGAAACCGAAATACTTGAACAGCACGCCGGCAGGTGCAGATTCGCCGAACGTGTCGCTTCGCCGTCGATCGAAATGCCGTTGTCGTCGTAAAAGCAGATCAGCTTGTTGAGGCCCAGTGTCCCGGCCAGGGAGCACGCTTCGTGGGATATGCCGTCCATCAAGCAGCCGTCGCCGACAAAGACGTAGGTCCGGTGATCGACAATGACGTGGCCCGGGCGATTGAATTGCGCCGCAAGGAGCTCTTCGGCGAGCGCCATGCACACCGCGTTGGCGAGCCCTTGGCCCAGCGGTCCTGTCGTCGTTTCGACTCCAAGCGTTACACCGCGCTCGGGATGACCCGGCGTCATCGACTGTCGAAAGCGCTTGATCTCTTCCATCGGCAAGGCGTAGCCGCTCAAGTGGAGGAGCGCATACTGAAGCATGATCCATGGCCGTTCGAGAGCACGAAGCGATCGCGGTCCGGCCATCGCAGGTTGGCCGGCTTGTGACGAAGATGGCGGTTCCACAGCGCGACTGCGATCTCGGCCATGCCCATCGGCATGCCCGGGTGTCCGGAATTGGCTGCCTGCACCGCATCCATCGCCAAGGCGCGAATAGCATTGGCAAGCAGGACTGTGTCCGGCGCGAGCCTTCTCGTTGTCACCGACGCCGAAGCGGGAACGGAAAGCGGTGCAGTCATGGTTTTTAAGGGAGACTCAAGAAAACGGAGATAAACGGCGCGAAACGCTGCTGCAAAGCGGTAAAATTATCGCCCAAGCCCCCGTTTTGGGCAATAATTGCAAGTTTGACCGATCATTCGCCGGCGATCGGCAGTCAGTCGGCGAAATGGGATCTGGGAGAACCAGAATGGACGGCATTCACCTGCTCGGAGAATGGTACGGTTGCGCGGCCGAGATGCCGGAAATGACGAACGCCGAGGCCTTGCGCACTTTGTGTTTGCGTGCGGCCGCCGCGTCCGGAATGACCATTGTCGGCGACCGCTTTCATCAGTTCGCACCGACCGGCGTCACCGGTACGGTGCTCCTCGCCGAATCACATCTCGCGATTCATACTTGGCCCGAACATGGATTCGTGACCATCGACGTCTACGTGTGCAACTACACGACGGACAATTCGCCCAAAGCCGAGCATCTGTTTCGCTCGATGCAGCACGCGCTGCGACCGGAGCGAGCGGAATTTCAGGCGATTCACCGCGGCGGGCGCGATGCCTGAAGGACGCACCGCGGGCGACCTGCAACCTGGCGTTCTGACCGAATACCTCACCGAGGAAACCGGCTTTTTTGTTCGCTCATTGCGCGAATACGAGCGCTTCCAGTCCCCCTATCAGACGGTAGAGGTGCACGATACCGCGCCGTTCGGAAAGCTCTTCCGTCTTGACGGGCACTTCATGACGTCGGAAAAGGACGAGTTTTTCTACCACGAGAATCTCGTGCACATCGCCGCTATCGCGCATCCGTCACCGGAGACCGCGCTGGTGGTCGGCGGCGGTGACGGAGGCTCGGCCGAGGAGCTTCTTAAATATTCGTCCATCAAATCGGTGACGCTGGTCGAGATCGATCTCGCCGTCATCGACATTGCGCGCAAGTATCTCGGCGAAGTGCATCGCGGATCGCTCGCGGATCCGCGGCTGACGCTCAAAGTCGAGGACGGCCTTGCCTTCGTCCGCGGCAGCACCGAAACCTACGATCTGATCGTGCTCGACCTCACCGATCCGGGCGGGCCGTCGGAGCCTTTGTATGAGGTGGATTTCTATCGTGCGTGCGCTGCGCGATTGAACTCGTCCGGCGCGATGACTCTGCATATTGCGTCGCCGGTGGCACATCCGGATCGCATACGCACTGGAATCGCAAATCTTCGCGCGGCGTTTCCCATCGTCGTTCCCTATCTGGTCTCGATACCGCTATACGGCGGCCTTTGGATGATGGCGTGCGCATCGACCACGCTCAACCCTTCGTATATCACGCCGCTCGATGCAAATCGTCGAATTGCAAAGCGGGGTATTCGCGATCTGCGGTACTACAACGGCGACATGCATCGCGCGGCTATGGCGTTGCCTGCGTTTGTTCGCGAGCTCGTGGAATAGGCGTGAGCGCAGCGGCGTAAACCCGCAAGCGCGGGTCCATTTCAGCGGCCTGTCGGTGCTGGGCCGACGAGCGCGGATATAAGTCTTACGTCTCGCTTCGTCCCGCGAGTAGACGCCACGCGGCTTGAACCTTGGCTCGTAAAACCCCATCTAACCTCACAGAGACGCCCGGCCACCGGTCGTCAGGACGCCGCGATGAAAACATTGCCGATGACTCTGGCTCAAGCGATGCACGATGCCGCTTTCGTTCAGTTGAATGGGGTCGTATTCGAAGCCGGCTACATGCGGGTCCCCGACGACTTTACTGTTGCCGACGATGTTGTCATGGAGCTCAAGCTCGGCGAGACCGAGCTCGCTTTTACCCGTGCTGAAATCGAGGGCGCGGAGTACCTGGACGACGGCGTGTACAGGCTCAAGTCTGGCGTTCTGCTGCGCTTTCTGGCTCCCGTCACCGTCCATTAGGATCCCGCCGGGACGGCTCGCAGCGAGTATGATGCGAGCCGCATGGCTGGCCCGCGTAAATCCTCCTCGCGCATCACACTTGTTTTTCTTGGCGCTGCCGCGCTGGCGGCGTGCGGCCAGGAAGGCGATGGCCTGCGTCGCGACGTTTATACGAGCAAGGACGATTGCCTGAAGGACTGGGGGGACGAACTCAAATGCGAGGAGCAATCTGCCCCGCCAGGCGGCGTCAGACACGGCGCCTATTGGTACGGCCCTGCGTACCGCTCCGGGCAGTTCGGATCGAGCGGATCCAGCCGGCCTGGAGGCAGCGTCGATTCGGCACGTCCGGGAAGCCGCGCGGTGGCGACCAGCCATGTGAGTCACGGCGGGTTCGGCGCCAGCGGCGCGGCGCACGCATCGAGTGGCACCTGACGTGGAACGACTCGAGGCCGAGCCGCGGCCAAACTGGCGCGAGGATTGCGAGTCGGTCGGGTTCGGCTTTCACTCCATGGATGGTGTGTATTGGGACGAAGCGCATTGCTATCGCTTCACTGCAGATGAAATCGACGAGCTAGAGGCTGCGACTCGCGAGCTGTGCAAGCTGCCGCTGGATGCAGTCGAGCACGTTGTTAAGCGCGACCGGCTTTCGCAACTCGCGATTCCGCCGCGATTTGTCGATTACGTCAAGGCGTCCTGGACCTCGCAGCAGCCGGCGCTTTGCGGTCGGTTCGATTTTGCCTACGACGGCAAAACGCCACCCAAGCTCCTCGAATACAATGCCGATACCCCCACCGCCCTCCTCGAGGCGTCGGTCGTGCAATGGCGCTGGCTTCAGGACGCGGTTCTCCCGCGCCTGCCAGACGCCGACCAGTTCAATTCTCTGCACGAAAAACTGATCGCCAACTGGCGCGCTCTTGGAATGACTTTTTCCGGGAACAGCGTGGTGCATTTCGCGTGCATGAAAGATAGCGACGAGGATTTTGGCACGATCGAGTATCAGCGAGACCTGGCGACGCAGGCGGGGCTGTCAACACGGTTCGTCCACGTCGAGGACATCGGCTGGGCGGAGGACGCTCACTGCTTTGTCGACGATTCCGGCGCGGAGATCGATATTCTGTGCAAGCTCTACCCATGGGAATGGCTGCTTCGAGACGAGTTCGGCCCCGATCTTCTGCGCTGCCCGCTGCGCTTGATCGAGCCGCCGTGGAAAATGATTCTTTCGACGAAGGGCCTGCTGCCGATCCTTTGGGAGCTCAATCCGGGTCATCCGAACCTCCTTCCGGCGGCGTTCGAGCAGAAGTCGATCTCCGGCGACTACGTTCAGAAACCGCTTTATTCGCGCGAAGGCGCCAACGTCACCGTGTATCGGGGCCGCGAGATCCTTCACGAAGGCGGAAGCTACGGCGACGAAGGATGGATCTATCAGTCCTATGTGCAAATCCCCCGCTTTGGCGACGGCTATGCCACTGTCGGTTCGTGGGTTGTGGGGGACGAGCCAGCGGGCATCGGCATTCGCGAGGACTCGACGCCGATCACACGCAATACCAGCCGCTTCGTTCCGCATTATTTCGTGTGATGAGGCATCGCGAATCTCGAAGCAATCGACCATGAGTTCCTCAGTAGAAGAAATGAGCAACGTTTGGCAGTCGATCGCCGGGTTCCCCGATTTCCTGGCTTATTTTGCGTTCGCATTGGCGATCCTGGCGCTTTTCGTCACGATATATGTTCGCGCGACGCCGTATCGGGAATTCGCGTTGATCCGTGAAGGCAACATCGCCGCGGCGATTTCGCTCGCCGGCGCGCTTATGGGTTTTGTATTGCCTCTCGCCAGCGCGATTGCTCACAGCGTCAGCCCGCTCGACATGGCGGCATGGAGCGCCATCGCATTGCTCGTTCAGGTCGTCGTGTACGCAGTCGCGGCGCGCCTCATTCCGCATTTCGCACAAGCCATCGAAGCGGGGCGCGCCGCGCCCGCCGTGTTGCTGGCGACACTATCGCTGTCGGTTGGCGTTCTCAATGCGGCTTGCCTGACGTACTGAACGCCGATCGGGACGCGCGCTTCGGGGGGTAAGCGCTCGAGGATCGAGCCGGCGTCGTCGGACGGACCCGGAACGGCGCAAAATATTCGCGCGCGTCGACGGGTCGGATGCCGACGCGTGGCTTCTCAAGACCGGCAGCGGCGCGAGTGTGCTAGCGCTTCTTGCGGCCGCAGGCTGGCTCAAACCGGACGCAGCGCACGCGCAAGCGTGGAACAAGGCGGCGTTCGAGACCCACGACATGGCGGAAACCATGAAGGCGCTGGGCGGCGCCGAGCCGGCACAAAGCAAGGACATCGTGTTTTTTCAGACGCCGGACATCGCCGAGAACGGCGCGGTCGTTCCGATAGGCATCGCCAGCAACATCCCGAAAACCGACTCCATCGCGATCCTGATCGAAAAGAACCCGAACATGCTTGCGGCGACCTTCGACATCCCGGCGGGTACCGAACCGACCATTTCGACGCGGGTGAAGATGGGCCAGACTTCGAATATCTACGCGCTGGTCAAAGCCGATGGCAAGTACTACGTCGCCTCGAAAGAAGTCAAAGTCACGCTCGGCGGGTGCGGAGGCTGACATGGCAGATCCGATGAAAATACGCGCCAACCTGGTCGGCGATTCGACCGAGGTCAAGGTGTTGATGAATCACGAGATGGAAACCGGACAGCGCAAGGATGCGCAGGGAAAGACGATTCCGGCCTGGTTCATCCAGAGCGTCTCGGCGACCTGCAACGACAAAACCGTGCTGTCGGCGCAGTGGGGTCCGGCGGTATCGAAGAATCCGTTCCTGTCGTTCAAATTCAAAGGCGGAGCCAAGGGTGACAAGGTCGTCATCACCTGGGTCGACAGCAGGGGCGACAAACGCACGGACGAAGCGACCATCGCGTGACAGGAAACGATTCCACCGCCGTCAAACCATCGGCCGCCCGTGCGACGCATCTTTTCGCGTCGGGCTTAGCAGCATCCGCCGCGGCGTCGAATAACCCGATGCATCGAGTCGATGTGCGTTCTCGTTGCCGGCGCGCAGGCTGGGTCGCTGCGCTCGCGTGTCTGCTCGTCATGCCCTGCGCGTTTGCGCAATCGACCGTCGATGAGATCGCCAAGTACCGCGCGGCACTGCAGGACGGCAACCCGGCCGAACTGTGGGAAGCGCGTGGCGAAGCGCTGTGGAAACAGAAGCGCGGACCGAAGCAGGTTTCGTTCGAGCAGTGCGATCTGGGCCTGGGCGCAGGCGTCGTGAAGGGTGCCTACGCGCGGCTGCCGCGCTATTTTGCCGACGCGGATCGGGTCATGGACCTCGAAACGCGCCTTGTGTGGTGCATGGTCAAGCTGCAGGGGTACAGCGAGGCGGATGCGCTCAAAAATCCATTCGGCAGCGGGAACGAGAAAAAATCGGACATGGAGGCGCTGGTCGCCTATGTAACGTCGGAATCACGGGGCGCAAAAATGAACGTCGCGTTATCGCACCCCAAGGAAGAGCAGATGTACCGCCTGGGCGAGAAGATGTTCTACTTTCGCGGCGGCCCGCACGATTTCGCCTGCGCGACCTGCCATGGCGAGGACGGCAAGCGGATCCGCCTTCAGGACCTGCCGAACCTGACGGGTACCGAAGGGGCGCAAAAGGCTTACACGACCTGGCCCGCGTACCGCGTGTCGCAAGGGGAGCTGCGCAGCTTCCAATGGCGTCTCTACGACTGCTTTCGCCAGCAACGGTTCCCCGAGCTCATCTTCGCCTCGGACGCCTCGGTCGCATTGACGATGTTCCTGGCCCGCAACGCCAATGGCGTGGCATTCGATGCGCCCGCCATCAAGCGTTGAAAGAAAACAATGAACGGACGTGAAAGCCTGGTTTCACTCGCTCTTCTTTCGATCACTCTCGGTTGCGCAACGGCGCCTTCCAGCGAGGAGATCGCCGCCAACGCCGCGGCGATGCTGAAATCATCGTTCAAGGCGAACGGCCAGGCGTCGCTCGATCGATTGAAGCAGGACGAGACTCAAGCGCTGTGCAGCCAGCTCGCGGGCAAGCCACCCTCGAAGGAGGTCGCGGCGAGAATCGAGAAGATCAATCGGGACGCCATAAAATATCCGGCGGATGGCAAGCTGCTCGGCGACTGGAAGAACGGCGAGAAGATTGCGCAGGAGGGACGCGGAAAGCAATTTTCAGACGATCCCGCCGGTCCAGTGGGTGCCAATTGCTACGCGTGCCATCAACTCGCCCCGCAGGAGCTCTCGTTCGGCACGATCGGTCCCAGCCTCTATCAATTCGGAAAACTGCGCGGATACGGCGCGGACACACAACGCTACGCGTACGGAAAGATCTACAATTCCGAGGCCTACGCGGCTTGCTCGAACATGCCGCGTTTCGGCCACAGCGGTATTCTCAACGAGCAGCAGCTCAAGGACGTCACCGCGCTGCTGATGGATCCGCAATCACCCGTCAATAAGTGACACAGCCGTCCAAGAGCAGGCGGCGACGCATCGTGGCGATCAGAGACGGCATGACAGGGCTGCTTCGGCGCGCATGAATCGCCGCGAATTTCTGCAAGTGCTTGCCGCGGCATCGGCTGCGGGCCTCGAACTCGATGCAAGCGATGGATGGGCGAAGGGAACGGGCGATGCGATCTACGATGTGCCGCCACTCGGCAACGTGCACCTTCTGCACTTCACGGACTCTCACGCCCAGTTGCTTCCGACGTATTTTCGCGAGCCCAGCGTCAATATCGGCGTGCGCGGCGCATCGGGGAAACCGCCGCACCTCGTCGGCGCCGCGCTGCTCAAATACTTCGGGATCGCGTCGCGGAGCCGCGAGGCGTACGCGCTGACACACCTCGATTTTGTCCAGGCAGCAAAGCGCTACGGCAAGATCGGCGGCTTCGCCCACCTCGCAACGCTCGTCAAGCGGCTCAAAGCCGACCGTCCCGGCGCGTTGCTCCTCGACGGTGGCGACAGCTGGCAGGGGTCGGCGACGGCGCTGTGGACGAGAGGGCAGGACATGATCGACGCCGCGAAGCTCCTCGGTGTCGATGCGATGACCGGCCATTGGGAGTTCACGCTCGGGGCCGATCGCGTCGAGTACGTGGTCGAGAACGACTTTCGCGGACGCATCGAATTTCTGGCGCAAAACGTCAGGACAGCCGATTTCGGCGATCCGGTGTTCACGCCGTACACCATGCGCGAGCAGAACGGCGTCCCCTTCGCCATCGTCGGGCAGGCTTTTCCCTACACACCGATCGCCAACCCGCGGTACTTCGTGCCGGAATGGACCTTCGGCATTCGCGAGGAAGAGCTCCAGAAGGCGATCGACGAAGTGCGCGGCAAGGGCGCGCAGATCGTCGTCCTGCTCTCGCACAATGGAATGGACGTCGATCTCAAGCTTGCGTCGCGTGTCACGGGGATCGATGTGATCCTCGGCGGGCACACGCACGACGGCGTTCCGCGGCCGTCGATAATCGCCAACCCGCGCGGCAAGACGCTTGTGACCAACGCCGGGTGCAGCGGAAAGTTTGTCGCGATGCTCGACATGGATGTGAAAGGCGGCACGATCGCGGATTACCAGTATCGCCTTCTTCCCGTATTCTCGAATATGTTGCCCGCGGATGCCGAGATGAGCGCGTTGATGGAGAGGGTGCGCGCACCTTTCGAAGCGAAGCTTGCGGAGAAGCTCGCCGTCACCGAAGGATTGCTCTACCGCCGAGGGAATTTCAACGGCACCCTGGACCAGCTTCTGCTCGATGGGCTTATGGCGGAAAAGGGAGCGGAGATCGCATTCTCTCCAGGCTTTCGATGGGGCACCTCGCTCCTTCCGGGCGAAGCTATCACGTTCGAGCATCTGATGAACCAGACCGCAATCACTTATCCCTACGTGACTCTGAACGAGCTTACCGGCGAGACCATCAAGGCCTTGCTCGAAGACGTGGCCGACAACCTCTTCAATCCCGATCCGTATTATCAGCAGGGCGGCGACATGGTCCGGGTCGGTGGTTTGCAATACGTGTGTGACCCGAGCGCGAGCATGGGAAACAGAATCGTTGCCATGACGCTCAACGGCAAAGCGGTTGCAGCCGGGCGCAAATACAAGGTCACGGGGTGGGCCTCAGTCTCCGACGAGGCGAGGGAGACAGGCGGCGAGGCGATCTGGGATGTCATGGCGCGCTATCTGCGCGCGCAGAAAACGATAGGTCCCCGGAAATTGAATCTGCCGAAACTTGTCGGCGTCGAAGGCAACCCCGGTATCGGTTGAACACGGATCGGCGGCGTTATTCCGGACCCGGCGGATACGCGGCGCGCAGTCGCCGGCTGATCGCGACGAGCCGTTGTAGCGGGAATTCGCGCACGATGGCATCCGGGGAGTCGACGTGCATTCGCGCAAAGGAGCATTTGGGTGGTACATGACCGGAGGGCAGCCGGTCCCCGTATTTGGCGGCGAATCGGCCGGCGCTGCGCTGCCAAGGCGGGCCGAATTTTCTCCCGGAAGCGTGGATCATCGCTGAGTGTTATCCGGAACGCGCGCGTATTTGTCCGCGTCGATGCCGCAGATGATCACCGATATCGCCGGCGGCCCCAGCGATCCTGCGCAGGCTGTCGCGGATCCTAGCGGACGCTGACGCGCGCAAACTTGCGCTTGCCGGCCTGGACCACGACCGTCTTGCCCGTGGCTATCACGAGCGCCTTGTCGCTCACCACGTCGCCATCGAGCTTGAGGCCGCGCTGAGCGATGAGCCGCAGCGCCTCCGAAGTCGAGGCTACGAGTCCGGCAAGCTTCACGAGCTGGGCAATCGGAAGCCCCGATCCCGCGGTGCGCAGAGTCACTTCGGGCATGCTCTCCGGCATCGCCCCGTCGCGAAAGCGGGCGTTGAAATCGGTGAGCGCCTGTTCCGCCGCCTGCCGCGAGTGGAAGCGCTCGACAATTTCCTGAGCCAGCAGCACTTTCGCCTCGCGCGGATTGCGTCCCGACTCGCAGTCGCGCTTGAGCGCTGCGATTTCCCCGGGCGAGCGGAAAGACAACAGATCGTAATAGCGAGTTGTCGAGCGATTTGGACATCTTCTCGATGCCGTCGAGTCCTTCCAGCAGCGGCATGGTCAGGATGCATTGCGGTTCCTGCCCGTAATGGCGCTGCAATTCGCGTCCGACCAGCAGATTGAACTTCTGGTCCGTGCCGCCGAGCTCGACGTCGGCGTGAAGCGCCACCGAGTCATAGCCTTGCGCGAGCGGATAAAGGAACTCGTGCACCGCGATCGGCTGTCCACTCTTGTAGCGCTTTGCGAAGTCATCGCGCTCGAGCATGCGCGCGACCGTATATTTTGCGGCAAGTCGGATCATGCCTTCGGCACCGAGCGCGGAAAGCCACTTGGAATTGAATGCGACCTCGGTCTTTTCGCGATCGAGAATCAGGAATACCTGATCCGTATAGGTCTTGGCGTTCGCTTCGAGCTCGTCGCGTGAAAGCGGCGGGCGGGTGATATTGCGTCCGGTGGGATCGCCGATCATGCCGGTGAAATCGCCGATGAGAAAGACGATGTGGTGCCCGAGGTCCTGCAATTGCTTCAGCTTGTTGAACTGCACAGTATGACCCAGATGAAGATCAGGGCGCGTCGGGTCGAAACCTTCCTTGATACGCAACGGCTTACCGCGTTTGAGCTTCTCGACAAGCTCGTCCTCGACGATCAATTCGTCGGCGCCGCGGTTGAAAACGGCCAGCTGATGGTGGATGTCGACGGGCATGGAAGTAAAGTGGCCGCGAGGTCTGCTACAATCCGGCCACCCGACAGCGGCGAAGGACGAATCGGTCTTGAGCAAAGCACGAATTCTAGCGCAAAGCGGCACGTCGCTCCTTGACAGACTCGGTCCCGCGAGAGTCGCATTCGCCGTCGCGTTGATGGGTTTCGGCATAGTTGCGGCGTTTGGATTCGCTCCCGAGTCGGGCCTGCCGGCTGATCCTCCGCAGTTGATCGCGCGCGACTTGCAACGGCCGCTGCTCGCAGCGCTGTCTTCCGAGGGTGGCTACTGGCGCGAGGAGCGCATTCAACGCGGCGATACGCTCGGCAGCGTGCTCTCGCGCCTTGGCGTACAGGATCCGGCTGCGGAGCTTTTTTTGCGCAGCGATTCTCGCGCTCGAACGCTCTATCAGCTCCGACCCGGGAAGCCGGTTCGCGTCAAGTTCGACGATGACGGACACCTCGTTGCGCTGCGCTATCTGGCCCAGGGCGGCGAGCTGCTGGATGTGAGCCGCGATAGCGACGCTTTTGTCGCGCAGCTTGCTGCGCCGACAGCGGATCTGCGCCTCGAGCTTCGCGCCGGCGAGATTCGGTCGTCCTTGTTTGCGGCATCGGATGCCATCGGGCTGCCGGATGCGATCACCATACAGCTCGCCGACATATTCTCCGGGGACATCGACTTCTACCACGACCTCAGACGCGGCGATCGCTTCACCGTCGTCTATGAAATGCGCGAGCTCGACGGCACCGCGATCGGCGCCGGCCGGATCCTCGCCGCGGAATTCGTCAACAAAGGCATTACGTTTCGGGCATTCCTGTGGCACGCGCGCGACGGCGGCGAGGCTTACTATGCCGAGGACGGCAAGAGCCTGCGCAAGGCTTTCATGCGCTCGCCGGTCGAGTTCACACGTATCACGTCCGGATTTTCGCTAGCGCGCTTTCATCCGTTTCTGCAAACATGGCGCGCGCACAAAGGTGTTGATTTTGCCGCGCCGACCGGAACGCCCGTGCGGGCGTCTGGCGACGGCAGGGTCGCGTTTGCCGGAAGTCAGAATGGTTACGGCAATGTCGTGTCGCTGCAACACAGCGGCGCATACTCGACGCTGTATGCGCACCTGTCGCGTTTCGGCGCCGGAGTAAGACCGGGCGTTCACGTGGCGCAAGGCGATATCATCGGCTATGTGGGTCAAACCGGCTGGGCGACCGGACCGCATCTCCACTATGAATTTCGCGTCAACAACGAGCAGCGCGATCCTCTGACGATTGCGCTTCCCGACGCGCTCCCGGTTTCGGCGGCCGAAAGAGTCTCGTATCTCGAGCGTGTTGTGCCGCTCGCTGCCGAGCTCGCGCTCTCACGCGGGCTGATCCTCGCGGGCGCGGAATAGCGCCTTAGCCTCCGACGTGCGATCGGAGCTCTACATCGGGCTCATGTCGGGGACGAGCATCGACGGCATCGACGCGGTTTTGGTCGACTTCTCGGGGAAGCCCTGCCGGACGCTCTCTCATGCACACGTCGCGTTTGCCGCCTCCCTGCGAGCAGAGCTTAACGCGCTCCAGCAACGCGGTGCGGACGAGCTGCACCGCGCGTCGCTGGCGGCAAACGACCTGATGGACGCTTGCACGGCGGCGGCTTCCGCCGTGCTGACCGCCGCGGGCATTTCGGCACGCGAGCTCACCGCGATCGGCCTGCACGGACAGACTGTGCGGCACCGCCCCGATCTGGGATACACGATACAACTGGCGAATCCGGCAAGGCTTGTCGAGGCCATCGGAGCGACGGTCGTTGCCGATTTTCGCAGCCGCGACGTCGCTGCCGGCGGACAAGGCGCGCCGCTGGCGCCGGCGTTTCACGCCGCCCTGTTCGGCAAGGCGGACCGTCATCGCGCCGTCGTCAACATCGGCGGCATCGCCAATGTGACCGATCTGCCTTCCGACGGCGCGGTCCGCGGATTCGACATCGGGCCCGGCAACACGCTACTCGACGCGTGGTGCGAGCGGAATACAGGCGCGGCCTACGATCGCGACGGTGCGTGGGGAGCCGGCGGCAAGGTCGTGGAGCCGCTGCTGCAGACGTTGAGCGAGGAGCCTTACTTCGCGCTGAAGCCGCCCAAAAGCACGGGACGCGACCGGTTCAACATGGCGTGGCTGCGCCGCCAGATCAAATCGTCGTACGCCGCTGCAGACGTGCAAAGAACGCTTGTCGCACTCACCGCGCGCACGATTGCGGAGGCCATCTCGAGCTACTGTACCGGCGCTACGGAAGTGCTGATCTGCGGCGGCGGAGCGCACAACAAGACGCTCATGCTCGAGCTCGAATCCGGGCTTTCACCTCGCCGAGTTGAGACGACCGCAGCAGAAGGCGCCCCCGTGGATCAAATCGAAGCCCTGGCTTTTGCCTGGCTGGCGAGAGAAACGCTTGCGGCGAGGCCCGGCAATATTGCGGCAGTGACCGGAGCGCGCGGAGCGCGCGTCCTCGGCGCAATCTATCCGGCGTGACGCGCACGCGGGCAAAACAAAACGGGCGCCATCGGCGCCCGTTTTTTGTGAATGCGCTCAAAAGATCAGGGCGAGAAAGACGAACCGCAGCCGCAGGTCGTGGTGGCGTTCGGATTCTTGATCACGAACTGCGCACCTTCGAGGCCTTCCTGGTAATCGATTTCGGCGCCGACCAGATATTGATAGCTCATCGGATCGATCAGAAGCGTGACGCCATTTTTTTGCATCGACGTATCGTCCTCATTGACCGTTTCGTCGAAGGTAAACCCGTATTGAAACCCGGAGCAGCCGCCCCCGGTGACGAACACCCGAAGCTTGAGCTCGGTGTTGCCCTCCTCATCGATGAGGGTTTTCACCTTGGCGGCCGCGGCGTCCGTGAAGACGAGCGGAGCAGGCATGTCGGTCATTGCATTCATTGCATACTCCTTGAACAGCAACTCTAAATTATCGGCCTTCCCGCGAGATTGGTCAATTCGTGCTTAAAGCGCTCGAGACTATTCGCCGCTCGCGCGCCTGAGCTCGAATATCGACGCTGACTCGGGTTCCGAATGCATCAACTTGCCTTCGACGATCGCTCCAAAGTGCATTTCCAGCATACGGTAAGCCACATCTGCGTTGACACGCGCTTTCGCCTGCAGTTCCAGATAATCATTGGCGATCAGAGATCCGCTGACCTCGCCGTTGACTACGACGTGTGACACCCGGACCTCGCCATCGACCCGCGCCTGCTCGCTGATCACAAGCGTCCCCGGCTGGTTGTCGAGAGTCG
Organism: Betaproteobacteria bacterium; assembly: GCA_005889025.1. Lineage (GTDB taxonomy): Bacteria > Pseudomonadota > Gammaproteobacteria > Burkholderiales > Casimicrobiaceae > PALSA-1003. Next base: position 6,883 of record VBCZ01000065.1, on the reverse strand, counting down.
TCACTTTGCCGATGACTTTGCCGTCGACGCGCAAACCGCCGGAAAAAGCGATATCGCCGCTTACGGTCGTGCCCGCGCCGATGAGGCTGTCGATACGCTTTCGTGGAGCGCGGGGCTTCTTGCGGTCAAACATGGGGCTCTCCTACGAGATGTTCAAGCTTCGCGTTGCCTTCGGTGACGCTTGCCCTGTTTCGAGCACCTTGGCCTGCAGGGTCTTGAGCTGGCTTCCTGGCGGAACGACGATCGTGCCTTCGACGCGCTGATAATACTTGAACCTGAGCTTGAGCGCCTCCGACGCATCGGGCTGGTCGTCGGGTAGAGCGATTACCGACGACTTTCCACCGGCGACGAGGCCGGCTTGCAGTGTCAACTGCCCGGCAAAATCGTCGCTGGGGTTGCCCCCGCGGACGACGAGAAGGCTGAAATGATAGGCATCGTCGCGCTCGCGCTCGGCGGTCAGGCGTTGAATCGAAACCGTTCCCTGCTTGCCGGAATCGCTGAAAAGTCGCTGCAGGAACGCAAGCTCCTCTTTGATTTGCGTATTTTCGCTTTGCAGCTCGAGTGCCGGCTTGGACAGTGAGACCTGCGCGCCGCGAGTCATGTTGAGATCGCTTTCGAGCTCGGCATTCCTGCTCCGGAGGCGGACATTTTCTCCCCGGAGCTGAGCGACTTCGGCGTCGAGACGCTGCTGCTTTTCGGCGACTTCACTGCGGTTGAAACCTCCCAGGAATTGTCCGAAGTCGAATCCCCACCACCACATGCCGGCGACCAGCGCCAGGATCACGCACAACGCGGGAAATTTCCAGCGCCAGGACAGTTGCGTGCGCACCGACATCCGCGGAGCGCTGATACCGAACGTCTGGCGCAGCTTGCGGCCGAAGATGCGCAAGTTCAAGGCAGATCCCGGCGGTCAAAAACAGCGCGATATTGCACGTTCAAGGAAGGATTGGTGGCGCGGCAAGCCCGCTGGTCTCGGGGAGGCCGAACATCAAGTTCATGTTCTGGACGGCCTGTCCGGCCGCACCCTTGACCAGATTGTCGATGACCGACAGCACGATCGCGATGTCGCCGCCGTCCGGACGGTGCACGGCAATGCGGCAAACATTGCTGGCGCGCACCGATCGAGTTTCGGGGTGACTCCCGGCAGGCATGACATCGACAAAGGGCTCGCCCGCATAGCGCTTTTCGAACAGCGCTTGAAGATCGATGCTCGGGTCGGTCAATGTCGCATACAGCGTCGCATGGATCCCGCGAATCATCGGCGTCAGGTGCGGAGTGAACACGACATTGACGGGTCGATTCGCCACCGCGGTAAGTCCCTGCACGATTTCAGGGTGATGACGGTGGGCACCGACGTTGTACGCCTTGAAGTTGTCCGATGCCTCGCTCAGCAGAAGGCCCACTTCCGACTTTCGTCCCGCGCCGGAAACGCCGGACTTGGCATCGGCGATCAGGTATCGCGTGTCGACAATGCCGGCTTCGACCAGCGGCAGAAATCCTAGCTGCACGGCGGTGGGATAGCAGCCGGGATTGCCGACAATCCGCGCCGCCGCGACCGCGCGCCGGTGCATTTCCGGAAGGCCGTATGCCGCCTCGGCAAGGAGGTCGGGGCAGCTATGCGGCATTTTGTACCAGCGTTCGAATTCGACGGGATCCTTGAGCCTGAAATCCGCCGCGAGATCGATGATTTTGACGTCCGCGGCAACGAGCTCGCGCGCCTGTGCCATGGCGACCCCATGCGGGGTCGCGAAGAAAACGACCTGGCACGCCTTCAGGTCGGCGTCGGCCGGATCGCAGTATCGAAGCTCGCCCAAACGTCCCAGTCCGCGCAAGCTCTGGAACATGTCGGTGACGTTCATCCCAGCTTCCTTGCGCGAGGTGATGAGCTTCACGCTTGCTTGCGGATGGAACGCCAGCAGCCGGAGCAGCTCGACCCCGGTATAACCCGTGCCTCCGACGATGCCGACATTGATCATCGATCCGTTCCTCATCCCGCAAGTTTAGCACTGGACGGCATGGTTATGACAATGGAATACCCAGATGCGGCGGCGGCCGCGATAAACGCAAAGGCCGCCTCGCGGCGGCCTCTTTGTCGCTGCACGACGCTTTAACGTTTTGAGAATTGCTTGCGGCGCCGCGCCTTGTGCAGCCCGACCTTTTTCCGTTCGACTTCGCGCGCGTCGCGGGTGACGAGCCCGGCTTTCGACAGCACGGGCTTGAGCGTCAAGTCATAGTCCATCAGCGCGCGAGTTATGCCATGGCGAACGGCGCCCGCCTGTCCCGACTCTCCGCCGCCCTTGACGTTGACCATGATGTCGAAACTCGCTTCGTGGTTGACGAGCTTCAACGGCTGCCGCACGACCATTCTTCCCGTCTCACGCGTGAAAAACTCATCGACCGGCTTTTCGTTGACGACGAACTTCCCCGAGCCCTTGCGGATGAACACGCGTGCCACTGCGCTCTTGCGCCTGCCGGTGCCGTAATAATAGTTGCCAATCATGTTCCGCCTTAGAGGTCGAGGGACTTGGGCTGCTGCGCAGCGTGAGGATGGGTGGTTCCGGCGTAGCACTTCAGCTTCTTGATCATCGCGTAGCCCAAGGGACCCTTGGGCAACATGCCCTTGACGGCCTTCTCGAGTACCCGCCCCGGATGGCGCTGCTGCATCTGGGCGAAAGACAGGGTACGCACACTCCCCGGATAGCCGCTGTGCCGATGATAGAGCTTGTCCTCGGCCTTGTTGCCGGTCACCTTGATCTTATCGACGTTGGTGACGACGATGAAATCACCGGTGTCCATGTGCGGCGTGAAAATCGTCTTGTGCTTGCCCCGCAGGCGATGCGCGATGGCGCTGGCCAGCCTGCCCAGGACCTTGTTGCTGGCGTCGACGACGTACCATTCGCGCGTGATGTCGCGAGGCCTGGCAGAAAAGGTTTTCATGTCGAAATGCCGCTAGGGTTCGGTTTAGCAAAGCCTTGAATCATAATATGTGCCTCTTCTCAGGTCAAACCCCGGCCCGGACTGCGGCTGGGGAACGCCATGCTCCAGTGCCTCCTTTTAAGAGGGTTATCGACGCCTAGAGGGGATGCAACGGTTAAAAAAAGGCGCGGCCGTGCGGCCGCGCGAGGATTCCACCATAGGAGGAGAATGGAGGAATGTGCCTGCCGGAGGAAAGGAGGAGGATCCTCGCAGGCAGGCATGAAAATAATGGCATAGTGCACTGCACAACGCAACTATTTTGCACTGCAGGAGACTTCATGTCCAAGACATTGCCTGCCCGTATGGTTTGACGGCGCTCGCTAACTACCGGCATCTACTCATGAAAGCAAGAGTCAAGTGGAACGAAGGAGTGAGTTTCGTCACGGAAACTGGGAGCGGACACGCCCTTGTCGTGGACGGAGCATCGGAAGCCGGTGGACGCAATCTCGGTCCGAGGCCTATGGAGCTCGTCCTGGCCGGCACCGCCGCATGCACCGCGTTCGACGTTGTCTGGATATTGAAAAAGGCGCGTCAACCGATCACCGATTGTGTCGTCGAAGCCGAAGCGCAGCGCGCCGACGAGGATCCCAAGGTCTTTACCAAGATCCATCTTCGATACCGGATCCGCGGCCCGGGCCTGAACACCGCACAAGTCGAGCGCGCGGTGAAACTATCCAAGGAAAAATACTGCTCGGCCACGCTGATGCTCGCGAAGACCGCCGAGATCAGCTTTGAAATCGAGCTCGAAGGGGACGCCCCGGCCGTCAGTCGCGCAGCAGGCGGATAAGGCTCGAGGTATCCCACCGGTTGCCGCCGCGCGCCTGGATGCGCGAGTAGAACTGGTCAATCAGCGCGGTCACCGGCAGCGCTGCTCCGTTGACGCGGGACTCGGCGAGGCAGATCGACAGGTCCTTGCGCATCCAGTCGACAGCGAAGCCGAAGTCGAACTTGTCATCGGCCATGGTCCTTCCGCGATTGTCCATCTGCCACGATTGCGCCGCGCCCTTGCCGATGACGTCGAGCACACGCTCGACATCGAGACCCGCGCGAGCGGCGAAATTGATTCCCTCGGCAAGGGCTTGCAGCAGTCCCGCGATGCAGACTTGATTGACCATTTTGGTGAGCTGCCCGGCGCCGGCAGCGCCAAGCAACGTGACCGCACGCGCGTAGGTGGCAAGGACGGGTTGTGCTTTCGCGAACACGTCCGCGTCGCCGCCAACCATCACGGTGAGCTTGCCGCCCTCGGCGCCGGCCTGTCCGCCCGACACGGGAGCGTCGAGAAATCCGACCTTGCGCGCTTTGGCGGCGGCGTAGAGCTCGCGGGCGACGGTTGCCGACGCGGTCGTATGGTCGACCAGTGTGCTCCCCGCACGCATTGCCGCGAGCGCGCCGTCAGGGCCTAGGGCCACCGCCCGGACGTCGTTATCGTTGCCTACGCACATCATCACGAAATCTGCGCCGGCTGTGGCCGAGGCAGGGGTATCCGCTTTCGCGCCGCCGTGCTTTTCCACCCATTGCGCGGCTTTCTCCGGCGTGCGGTTATAGACCGTCACGTTGTAGCCTGCGCGCGAAAGATGACCCGCCATCGGGTAGCCCATAACGCGTCTATTTGCCGGGCGAAAGCGATGCCCTCGCTTCCCGGATCGCCGCCAGGACCCGCTCGGGCGCCGTTCCGCCCACGTGCTTGCGACTCGCCACCGAACCGTCCAGCGAGAGCACCGCATACACATCCCGGTCGATCAGCGGCGAAAAGCGCTGCAGGATGTCGATCGGCAGCTCGGCAAGATCGCACTGCTCTCGCTCGGCATGGCGCACCGCAAGCGCAACGGCTTCATGCGCGTCTCGAAAAGGCAATCCTTTGCGCACCAGATAGTCGGCAAGGTCGGTGGCGGTCGCAAAGCCTTCGCTCGTCGCAGCACGCATTCGCTCTCCGTCGATCTCGATGCCGCCTCCGACCAGCTCGGCCATGACCGCGAGTGTGGGCAAGACGGTGTCGACGACGTCGAATACCGGCTCCTTGTCTTCCTGATTGTCCTTGTTGTACGCCAGGGGCTGGCCTTTCATTATCGTCAACAATGCGACGAGGTCCCCGAATATGCGGCCGCTTTTTGCCCGCACGAGCTCGGGAACGTCGGGATTCCTTTTTTGCGGCATGATCGAGCTTCCGGTGCAGAAGCGGTCGGAGATACGTACAAAGGCGAAAGGGGGGCTGGACCAGAGCACGAGTTCCTCCGCGAAACGGGACAGGTGCAGGGCCAGCATCGACGCAGCCGCGGCGAATTCGATCGCAAAGTCGCGATCCGACACGGCGTCGAGCGAATTGCCGCATACGCCATCGAAGCCGAGCTCGCGCGCGACGCGCTCGCGATCGATCGGATAGCTCGTTCCGGCGAGCGCCGCACTGCCCAGAGACAGTACGTTGACGCGCTTTCGGCAATCCAGAAATCGATCGGCGTCGCGCGTCAGCATCGCCTCATATGCCATCAAGTGATGGCCGAAAGTGACCGGTTGCGCGACCTGAAGGTGGGTGAATCCCGGCATGACCGTCGCGGCGTGCGCCTCCGCGAGATCGAGCAAGCGCAGACGCAGCTCGGCGATGCCGGCTACGATGTCGTCGATGGCAGTGCGCACGTACATACGCAGATCAGTCGCGACCTGGTCGTTTCGCGACCGCGCCGTGTGCAAACGCTTGCCGGCGTCGCCGACGATCGCAATGAGCCGCTTTTCGATGTTGAGATGAACGTCCTCGAGATCTTGCGACCACGGGAATTTGCCGCTCGAGATTTCATCGCGCACCGCGGCCAGTCCACACTCGATCGCGGCGAGGTCCTGTGCGTCGAGCACCCCGACCGCCGTGAGCATGCGTGCGTGCGCGAGAGAGGATACGATGTCGGCGTCCGCAAGCCTTTGGTCGAATTCCATCGACGCCGTATAGCGCTTGACGAGATCGCCGACGGGCTCGCTGAAGCGCCCCGACCACGTCTGCATCGGTTTCTTGTCGGAATCGTTCTTGTCAGCAGACATGGCTTGCCTCACCCTGGCCTCTTCCCCACAATAGCCGGGCGACAGCGACTCGCATTCGGCTGACGACCATGGCAGGTCATCGGCAAAAAAGGAAACCCGGTCGCAGGGTTCCAAAATGCGCTCGATTATAAATCAAAACGCGGTTCCGCTTTCGCTCCCCGACTTCCGCAATCTGGGCACCATCCTGCGCATCCTGCTCGCTGTGAACGCGTTTGTGCTGGTCGCCGCGATCGTCCGGGAGCCGCGCTTCGAAACCCTCTCCGCGACTTGGGTGGAGATGGTCGCGGTCGTCGAGCCACCGCTGCTGGTGGAACTTCTGATCTTGTACATCCTGGCGCCCTGGTTCTGGCGGCTGCCGTACGAGGGCGGAGCGCTGATGGTTATTGCGCTCACGCTTGGGGTCTCGCTGGGATTCAATGCCGCGGTGTCTGCGTTGGTTGCCGACATGACGGCAGCGACCATGCTCCGCCATGTCCTGTACTCGCTGGCGATCGCAGGCGTGCTGCTCTATTACTGTCACCTTCGCGCCAAGGCATTGTCGCCGGCGATCACCGAGGCTCGATTGCAGGCTCTGCAGGCGCGCATCCGCCCGCATTTCCTTTTCAACAGCATGAATGCCGTGCTTTCCTTGATGCGTTCGGAGCCGCGCCGCGCGGAAGCCGCGCTTGAAGACCTGGCCGACCTTTTTCGTGTCTTGATGCGCGACAATCGCCAATTGACGCCGCTCGCGGACGAAGTGGAGCTGTGCAGGCAATATCTCGACGTTGAAATGTTGCGGCTCGGCGGGCGGCTGGAGATCGAATGGCACATCGATAACATGCCGAAGGATGCCTTGGTGCCGCCGCTGATACTTCAGCCCCTGCTCGAAAACGCCGTCTATCAC